>CAYTXY010000005.1:0-27208 GCA_964441355.1 uncultured bacterium | reverse complement strand
TAATATTTTCCTCTTCCAAAAAATCGAGGACCGTTCGCCGAGTGATTCCCTCCAACATAGCTGAACCTGTTTCAGGCATGATGACTACTCCTCGTTGAACCAGAAAAATATTGGCTGCGCTAGCCTCAACGACATTGCCCTGTTCATCCATCATCAACGCGTCGTCGTAACCATTCTGAGTTGCCTCAGTTCTGGCAAGGGCGGAATTCACATAGCATCCCCCTGCCTTTGCCTTGGTTGGCATTGCGGCATCTGAGATTTTTCGCCAGCTTGAAATCATGAGACGAAGACCTCTAGATGGGTCGAAATAGTGGCCCAATGGAGTCATATAAATAGCCAATTGGATATTGATCCCGTCAAAACAAGGCGTCAATGTTGGATCTTCCGAATAAAAGAAGGGCCGCAGATAAAAATCGGTTTTAGGAGCATTTGCACGAACGAGTTTGATGACAATCGCTTCGAACTCTTCCCACTTCACTTGGATATTCATCCCCAGGGTTTTAGCTCCATTGATCAAACGTTCAAAATGGTCTTTTAGCCGAAAAAGTTTGATTTTGCCGGACTGATAATAACCCCGGATTCCTCCAAAACAAGTCGTCCCATACTGTAAGCTGTGACTGGCAATACTGATGGATGCTTCCTTGATGGGAACAATTTTTTTATGGAAGTAAGCAAACTGCATCAATTCATCTTCGCTCATGGCTCACTCGTCTGTTACGCAACCCAAGGTTGCTGAGGTGACGTTTTTAACATATTTGAAAAGGGCGCCTCGCTGAACCCTATAGGGGGGCATTTTCCAACGGGTTTTCCGTTCGGCCAATTCTTTCTCAGAAAGATCAACATGAATCGTGTTCTTTTCTGCATCGATCGTGATCGTATCGCCGTTTTTCAAAAGAGCGATCGGTCCGCCAAGTTGCGCTTCTGGAGCCACATGCCCAATGATGAATCCATGCGATCCCCCTGAAAATCGTCCATCTGTAACTAAGGCGACATCGCGTCCAAGACCTGCGCCCATCAGGGCAGAGGTGGGTTTGAGCATCTCGGGCATTCCCGGCCCCCCTTGCGGGCCTTCATAACGTATCACGACGACATCTCCCCGTTTAATATGTCCTTTCTCTAACGCCTCGATCACCTCTTTTTCGGAATCGAAAACCCGAGCGGGGCCTTTGAAGAAAAGACCTTCTTTACCCGTAATTTTGGCGACAGATCCTTCGGGGGCCAGATTTCCTTTAAGAATATGAAAGTGCCCTTTGGATTTAAGAGGCGATGACAACGGGTGAATGATCTTTTGATCAGACGCCAGTTCTGGAAGGGGGGCTAGATTTTCGGCGAGCGTTTTCCCGGTAACTGTTAAACAATCGCCATGAAGCAAGCCCTCTTTTAAGAGCAGTTTCAATACCCCTGGGAGACCCCCAATCAAGTGCAAATCCCTCATGGCATATTTGCCGCTCGGCTTAAAGTCAGCAATGAGCGGCACCTTATCATTGATCTTCTGAAAGTCCGATAAGTTTAAATTGACACCGACTGCTCGCGAAACGGCTAGCAGATGGAGAATCAAATTCGTCGACCCTCCGAGAGCAGTCCCTGTTACAATGGCATTTTCAAAGGCTTTGCGGGTCATGATTTGCTTGGGCCTTATATCTTTCTCCAAAAGATGTTTAATAGCAGCGCCCGCCTTGCGGCATTCTTCGAGTTTTGCGAGATCCGTCGCTGGAATCGAGGCGCTATAGGGCAATGTAAGTCCCATCGCCTCCATCGCACATGCCATCGTATTGGCCGTATACATCCCTCCGCAGGCGCCAGCGCCAGGACATGCCTGTTTTACGATCTCTTTACGTTCTTCATCCGTGATTGTATGAGCCAGGTATTGCCCATAACTTTGAAAAGCCGAAACGATGTCGACGGGCTCCTTCCCCACACATCCAGGGTTGATGGTTCCTCCATAAACCATAAGTGCTGGGCGGTTCAGCCTGGCAATGGCTAACATGCCGCCAGGCATGTTTTTATCGCAGCCCGGGATCACAATGCAGGCATCGTACCAGTGGGCTCCCATGGCTGTTTCAATGGAATCGGCGATGAGATCGCGCGACGGGAGCGAATATCTCATTCCATCCGTTCCCATGGAGATGCCGTCGCTGACTCCAATTGTATTGAAACGCATTCCGACTAGTCCCGCTTCTTGAACGCCAGCCTTTACATGATTGGCTAGATCCATGAGATGCATGTTGCAAGTGTTACCGTCGTACCACATACTCGCGATTCCGACTTCCGCTTTACTCATGTCCTCTTCAGTAAGGCCTGTTCCATAAAGCATGGCCTGAGAGGCTCCCTGAGATTTGTCTTCTGTCAAATGGCAACTGAACTGATTGAGTTTTTGTTTTTTCATTTTAATTCTCATTGTTTTGATTCATTTTTGGCTTTGGCAACAATAATTCCAAAAAATGGCGAAACTGGAACTTGAGGATAAGAATCGGAAAAAGGATACATGTCTTGTTTTTCAACAGCGTAGCCATTCTCTTTTAATAAATTTGCCACTTCATCCATGGTCATTGGATAATCGTTTTGAAGGATGTGAGTTTCAACTTGGCGAAGGGTTTCCTCCTCCATGCCTTTCGATTGTGCATATGTAGCATAGATTCCAATTAAATTTTCTCTCCAATCTTGCCCCTTGAATTGGTCGGAAAATTCAACTTCAGGAATATCGGCAAGCAGAGCAGGATCGATCATCTGCTTATCGGAGGGCTTGGGAACAAAAGGATATTCTGAGGGCCTAAACACATCAAAGATGATGAAGATTCCATCGTCTTCAAGAAGATTTTTGTAATCTCTCACGACCTTTACAAATTCTCTGGGGCTGAGATGGTGGAGATTAAGTCCGGAATAAATAATGGAAAACTTTTCCTGTTTGTCCAAGAGAAAGTTGACTTGATAAGCATCTTGAGCATGAAGCGTTTGAGAAGTCACATTACTTGGCAACGTAAAACGAACATTTTTTAAGCTTTGATTGATGTCCACTCCTGTATAATTTAATCTGACATTGTATTTCTCTAAAGATTGGGCCATGAAATATGGAGCTACTGGAGTTTCGGTTCCACAAGCCAAATCGAGAAGCGATAGCTCTATGTTTCGTCTTGAACCGACCCAGTCGGCAAGAATTGGGGAGAGCTGTTCCACTGCTTGAGGGTGCATCGAAGTCCCGAGTTTGACAACTTTGGAGTACGCGTGATTTTCTGCAAAAAACTCATTGTCTTTCCATTCTTGAAGGGAAAAATCAGATGAAAGAGTTCCTGCACTCAATACTAAAGCGCTAGAGATTAGAAATTTGTACATATTATTTACCTTGTAAAAAGCTGTTATACGCCTCTTCAAATGCTTCGATAGAGGCTTGAAGGATGTCCGGAGATGTGGCCTTCCCCAAAGATACCTGATGATCTCTCTGTAATTTTAATTCGACGTAAACCAAGGCATCAACGCCTTGGTTCCTGATGTCGACTTTGTAATCCATCAACGCAAAGTCGATTTTCTTGCTACAAGCTAGAGTGAGGGCTTTGATGAGAGCATCAAAAGGGCCGACTCCAGTGGCTTCGGAAGATTTATCTTCCCCTTTGAAATGGACTTTGACCCGCGCCTTGGCTATGCGATCTTTCCCCGTCTCGACATTGAAATCGAGAACGGTGAAGATTTTTTTGGCCTTGTGTCGCAGCATTTCCACCGCATCCTGGATGATATCCTGAAAATCTGCGACTGTGATCGTTTTTCCTTTCAATACGCATGCAGAAGCAATGTGTTGAATTTCTTTAACATATTCATCGTCATACTCAGCTTGGAACAATTCTTTAAGAATTCGATTGATTTCTTGTGACGAAGGTTCTTTGCTGAAAAGAACCTTGTTTTTATCGACAAAAAGCACGTTCTTGTTATCGAAAAATCCTTCTTTGTAAAGGGAGACGAACTCTTTTTTGTCCGGGTAGATCGTAGGCGGCTTGATTGCCACTTTCAAAATAAGAGACGGGTCCTTCAGACCATCCCCTGTCAGGACGCACACGATTCTTTTATCTTTAAGGTTTTCTCGAGAGGCCATTTTGATCACGGCAGCAAGTGTAGTGGCTGCGGAAGCCTCCACAAACAGCCCTTCTTCCTTCGATAGCAGATACTGCGCTTCCATAATGTCTCGGTCACTGACAGCTAGCGCCATTCCATTCGTCGAGTAAATCGCATCAAGCGCCTTGAGTCCATCCAGAGGATCTTCAATCGCTATGGCAGATGCGATGGTATTCACTCCGAGAACAGGTTCATGATGAGTATTCTTGTTATTGAACGCATGGACTACAGGAGCTGCGCCCTCGGCCTGAACGCCGATCAGCTTAGGGATTTCGGTAATTAAGCCGAGCTGCTGGTACTCCTTGAATCCCTTTGCATAAGCTGTGATGTTAGTTCCACATCCGATGGGAACCACCACCATGTCGGGCTCGTCGAATAAGAGTTGGTCCATCAACTCAAACGCTGCGGTTTTTTGACCTTCAACGCGAAACGCGTAGTCGCCCGCCAAATAAAACCCCATTTCAACGGCTACTGCTTCTGCAAGACGGGCGGCATCATTATAGCTGCCCTTTACTTGGACGATTTGACCGCCAAAAGCGATGACTTGCGCGAGTTTTGCCATAGGGACTCCTTCTGGAACAAATACAAAACAGGGCAACTGCGCTTGAGCTGCATAGCAAGAGCAGGAAGCGGCCATATTGCCCGTAGAAGCGAGCACAATCCCTTTAGCGCCTAATTCCTTGGCAACGGTTAAATCGACCGCAGACCCCCTATCCTTAAATGAGCCGGTAGGATTTTTGGCCTCGACCTTGAAATAGAGGTCGATCCCCAATTTCTTAGACAGGGCCTTACTCTTAATCAGGGGCGTCGCCGTTTCTTTCAACGAGACAAATTGCGTATGGTCTCGCACTGGAAGTAAAGGGAGATACTTCGCAAGACATGGAGGCGATTGCTTGAAATAGTCTAAGTTGATCTTTGCTTGGATCGTTTCCAGATCCATAACAACTTCCCAGGGACTGTCTTTCCCTGTAAAAACGAAATTTTTTGGAGAGACTCTTTCTTTTGTTTTAAAGTTTACTAAATGATACATTGTTCGACCTATTATTTATTGCTGCCTGTTTCAACTCTTTGTATGGCTTTTTGAACATTCTCTTCTAAACTCGCTCGATCAAAAAGAGAGTTGTCTATGAGTGCGATGTTCCAGTGACGGATCGGTTGGATGTTCACTTTGGCTTTCTTTAGTTTTAGGTTAAAAACATGTCCACCCGTTTTCCGATCCTGATCAATGTAGTGAAAGTGATACCCCGGGACGTTTAAAGGATCGCTGTATTTAGGAGAACGCAAACAAACCAAAGTCCCCTTTGTATCTGTCAGCTCGAAGACTTTTTGAATTTCTGGAAGCACTTCAGCCAGAGGCTTATAAGGCTTTGTCGGACAAGCTACACTGCGCAATTGGATGCTGTCCAACTCGCATTCTAAACGCATCATGTAAAAGATATTCAACGTGGCAAGCTGTTCATCGAGCGCTTGGCATAGCATCTTCAAATTCTCCGCGGACGGAACCTCAAAATGGACAGCGGGTTGGAACTGGCTTACTACAGCAAAGGGAGAGCGAGTCTCAGAGGAAACTTCTGTTGCCGCTCCATTGACGTCAATGCGATAGTAATGCCCATCTAGACCAATCATCTCTCCGTCTAGGCCATTGAATGTTCCAAGACCTGTATCACCCCTTCTTCCAAGCTCCATAAAATCTACATCGCCCTCATAAACGCCCTGCAACAAGGAAATGAGCGTTCCAGCCTGAAAGAGCGTGTCGGTTTTTTGAGCATGCACAGGCTGAGCAGATAAAATAATTAACGAACCAACCATTAAGGCATTCAAGAAGAAGTTCATGGGTTTCATGTTTGTGCTCTTTTTTTTCATTCTAGCCTCACGTCGCTCACAGCATCCCCCGGCGCAAGCATGGGAAAGACTTTGTGTTGATTTTCTACGACCACTTCCAATAAAAATGCCTCTTTAGAAGCCAACATCTCCTCGATAGCCTCTTCTAATTCAGCTCGATCCGTTACTTTGCGTGCGCGGATGCCGTATCCTTCTGCAATCTTGATAAAGTCAGGGTTTTGCATTTTGGTGAACGAATAACGACCTTCAAAAAACATCTCTTGCCATTGCCTCACCATGCCTAAATATTGGTTATTTAAAATGACGATTTTAACCGGAAGCTTCTCTTGCGAAACGACCCCAAGTTCCTGCATCGTCATCTGAAACCCTCCATCTCCAATGACCGCGATTACCTGGCGATTCGGGGCTCCCAACTTGGCGCCGATCGCAGCGGGCAATGCAAATCCCATCGTTCCCAAACCTCCTGAAGTAATATGCGAATTGGTCTCTTGGAACGCGTGATAGCGAGCCGCGACCATTTGGTGTTGACCCACGTCGGTCACAATGATCGCTTTGCCTTGATCCTTGTTCGAGAGGCAGTGGACTACTTCTGCCATCTTGAGTTCTCCCTCTACGGGATGGACCTCGCTGTGAACTACCTTATCGTTCTCTAGCTGGTTGCATTCTTTAAATCGCTTAAGCCATTTTGGATGCCGCTTTTCATGAACATGTGAAAGTAAGGCCCTTAGTGCTCGTTTAGCATCTGCGTGCATAGCAACTGCGGGAACCACTGTTTTGCCAAGTTCTGCTTGATCAATATCTATGTGGATGATTTTCGCTTGCTTTGCGTATTTTTCTAATGCTCCAGTCACGCGATCATCAAAACGCATGCCAACCGCCAGAATCACATCCGCTTCATTGGTTAATAGATTGGGACCGTAGTTTCCATGCATACCCAACATGCCTGCATAGAGAACATGCCCTGTCGGAAATGCTGACAACCCCAATAGAGTGCTAGCGACCGGAATTTCTGCTTTTTCGGCTAGCAACTTCAGCTCTTCTTCAGCCCCAGAAATCAAGACCCCGTGCCCGACAAGAAGAAAAGGTTGGGAAGCGCCGTTTAATAGCCGCGCCGCCTCGGCGACAGATTCTCTGCTTGGTTCAAGATCTGACTCTTTTTTTCTCTTTTCTTCGTATTTTGCATAAGCATACTCAAGCAATCCTAATTGCGCGTCTTTCGTGATATCGACCAGAACAGGTCCCGGCCTACCACTTTTAGCAATGTGAAACGCCTTAGCAAGGCATCTCGGGATTTCTTCAGCAGATGTCACCTGAACACTCCATTTCGTTACTGCCGCTGTCATACTCAAAATATCGGCTTCTTGAAATGCATCTGTTCCTAAAAAGGGGCTTGCAACCTGAGCCGTGATGCAAACCACTGGAACGGAATCCATCATGGCATCGGTGATCCCCGTAACAAGATTTGTAGCGCCCGGCCCAGAGGTAGCTATACAGACCCCAGGCTTGCCACATGCGCGAGCATATCCTTCAGCTGCATGAATAGCTCCCTGCTCATGTCTCACAAGAACATGATGGATGCGGTCTCTATACTCGTATAAAGCATCGTAGAGAGGCATAATGGCTCCTCCTGGATACCCAAAAATGACCTCCACCCCTTCACTAGAGAGCATTTCCATGATGGCTTGACCACCTGTCATTTTCATTGGTCTTTTCCTTTCGGCCGTAAACTTCGAACGAACGATCCGACTCGCCAGATTTCTCTTTCGCCCATGGCCTTTAACTCCTGATCCAAATGGGTCTTGTAATCGTCCCGACTATTTGCATCGATCACAACCTTAGCCTCATGACCGCTTCTGACACTCTCATACAATTCATCAAAAACAGGAGCGAGGACCTTTTTGAAACGAGGGAGCCAATCGAGAGCCCCTCTTTGAGCGGTCGTCGAGCAGTTGCTGTACATCCAGTCCATCCCTTTTTCCGCAACCAAGGGCATAAGACTCTGGGTTAGCTCCTCGACCGTTTCATTGAAGGCTTCGCTGGGAGAATGCCCATGCTTCCTCAAGCATTCATATTGAGCTTCCAACATGGCTGCGAGAGCGCCCATCAAAGCGCCTCTTTCGCCGACTAAATCGCTAAGCACTTCTTTTTCAAAGGTGGTCTCAAATAGGGTGGCAGCTCCAATCGCAACCCCATAGGCTTTTGCCTTCTCCTCAGCATGGCCAGAGGCATCATTATGGACAGCGTAACTGGAATTTATGCCTCTTCCTTTTAAAAACAGTTCCCGAACACTCCTGCCAGACCCTTTTGGAGCGACTAGTACAACATCGAGAGTTGTTGGTGGAACTACCTGGGTTTGTTCAGGAAAGGCAACTGTAAACCCATGGGAAAAAAGGAGAGTTTTTCCCGAATTTAAATGTTTTTGCAAAACGGGCCAAAAGTGCATCTGCCCGGCATCCGAGAGAAGAAATGCGAGAAAGGTGCCTCTCTTACACGCTTCTTCCAAGGGAAACAACGTGACTCCCGGCACCCAACCATCTTCAAGCGCTTTTTTCCAGGAAGCGGTATGTTCCCGCTGTCCCACAATCACATGGAATCCATTGTCTCTCAAATTGAGCGCTTGCGCAGGCCCTTGAACTCCATAGCCAAGGACAGCAATACATTCCTTTGCTAAGAGTTCTTTGGCCTTAGCCATCGAAAATTGCTTCGTGGTTACATAATTTTCATTCATAACTAATCTCCATTTTTTAATTTTATAAAAGGTCCATATTCGCAAAATATCCAACAAGGTCCTTGCCACTCCTGATCCATTTCAAGATCAAATAGATCGACACATTTTTTCATTTGTTTAACGAGCCAATGAACTTGATTGGGCTCAGCCTTTAAAACCAGAGTCAGGCAAGAAATTTCCGGTATGGAAGTATCATTCACTTGCATGCTCTGGATCGTCATACGCTTACGGGTCAAGAGCGACGAGACCCTTTGCAATACGCGGAGCACATTTTCAGCTTTTGCTCTGATTGTGAATGTCATAATCTACCATCGACCTGTTCAAACCTTATTTTCATTTTTTCTAACTTTTCCGACCCCTTAGGACAAAAAAAAAGGCCGCTCCCCTTTCGAGGTGCGGCCTTTTTTGGCTCTACCGATTTTTTCTAGGAAAAATCAGTGCATAGCCCCACACCCCGGTTTAACGTGGCTAATAATCGCCACAATAATTCCGCTGATAATGGACGCTATGCTAGAGCTGAACATTCCTTAAAAATCTCTCATTTTTGTAGATTTATTCTCTTTATAGGATGGATTGTAACAAAACTGGAATTGCATTGCAAGTAATTTATTAAATCGCTTGTTATCAATAGCTTGCGTTTTCCCTATGAATCAATATCCCACTATTTTAGCATCTTTCCTATGAACCAAATCAGAAAAATAGAGACTATGGGTGCGCCAAAGGCGGTAGGGCCCTATAGCCAGGCCGTCATGGCTAAGCCTTTTCTCTTCATTTCCGGCCAAATTCCTCTAGATCCCGAAACAAGCAAGATCACAGATCAAACCATCCAGGGTCAAACTATTCGGGTTTTTAAAAATCTCGAAGCGATCCTGCATGCCGCAGGACTTACCTTTAAAGAGGTTGTAAGGGTCGATGTGTTTTTAAAAAATATGGACGATTTTCAAGCCATGAACGCGATCTATGCCGAACAGTTCAATCATCCCCTAAAACCAGCTCGTCAAACAGTCCAGGTCTCAAAATTGCCTATGGACGCTCTTATTGAGATCTCCTGTATCGCCTTCGCCGGATAGCGCTTCCGGGTCATTCTCTTGAATTTTTTTTCCCTGATGCATTAGTAATCCTGGTTCTTTGATGATGCGTAGCATGCAATCGAGCCGAAATTCTTGTGGGGCAATGTCTAGAAGGGCCCAATAATTTGGCATTTCAGGATCAAAGTGTTTTTGGAACCATTCCTCAAAGAAGTACTTCCCATAGAGGAGCTGAGCTTTCTCCTCAAGTTTTGTAATCCTTATCATCCACTCCTTTTTCATTGTTGCGGTCCAAAAGCCCCTTTTTGAGATGCCTTTTCGGAGAGTTCTTCAAGAGCTTTGATCCTTTCCTCGATTCCCAAAAACTCAGTCCCTTTAAAAGTATTCAATAAGATTTTTTCTGATGCCAATAGACGGATTCGAGGGTCTCCGTCCTCTAGCAAACTTATCAATGTTTGAACGGCTTTATGGACAGCCGCTTTTAAAGAGGAGAGGGCCTCACAGAAAATGGAATTCCGTTGTTTTTTCAGCTCATCTTGAAATGCGGGTTCCTTAAGCCAAGAATAGATCTGTTTTGGCGAAATTCCCGAACGCCTTGCAGCCTCCTCATAAGAAGGGCAGGTCAGAAGATGAGGCAACACCTGCAATTGCCGAGGAGACAATTTCCCATTTTCATTACTTTTCATAACTTTTTCTTCCCTGATTTCAATGATACCTTTTTAGGCTGCTTGCGAGTCAAGAAAAAATTAACGATTAGTCTTGATAATTAGCAGATTAGCAGTTTTAGCAAGGATGATGACAAGATATTTCTCGAACGCTTTTTTTCGCGGCACATCCATGGCACAGTGCCGCCTTATTCTGGTCATTCTTCAGCCTCTCTCTTCATTTGAAGAAAAGTCGCAACATACTCTATCCTAGAGATGTGAACGAATGCTGGGAAATGAGGAGAGAGGGGAGTCCCCGGAATCATAATCCGCGTGTCGCTGGTTCGAATCCGGCTACCGTCATCTTCAGATTCAGCGACTTAAGATTAATGAGACTCCTGCTAAAACCTCCTCTGTCAGAATTTTGTCAGAATTATACGGTTCGGTGGATCAGATAACTACAAAAAATTATGAGGCTCCTATGAGTTTGGTAGGATCGATTTTTACTCCTGATGGTATCGTAATCGCTGGCGATAGTCTCTCAACCCTTTCAAATCAGGTCAAACTTGAGGTAGAACGCAACCTGACTTGTACTGGTGTGACGGCGAGGGACTCTTTAAGGGTCCGATCGAAGGGGTGATACCGATGTCTAAGTTCCTCTATAGCCAAAAATCTTCCCGTTCTTGAGGAAATATGGTGTTGGAACCGTAGTAGGGGTGGGCCAGATTTGGGGGGAAACCATCAATTTTCTTTTGATGCAACAGGAACTTTCGTTACTCGAGACTGAAAAAACAAAAGAAATAACGAGCCACCAGCAATCCCTATATTTACCATTGACAATAAATCACAAAATATTATATAATAGCTTTAGAAAATCCATAAATTAAAAATGAGATTATATGCCAATTTCTGTGAGACAACCCGACCTCCAGACAACCGCTAAGCTCCCTACAACTGCGCTAGAACAAAAAAAACTTCAAGATCAGACTCGCATCAGCACGAAAAAGGTCGCTATTGGAGTGATTACAGTCTTAGCCCTTGCCACTGCCGCATACTTAGGCACTTCGACTTTTGGCAAATCACAGCCAATAAAACAACCCAACCATGCAGCTAGATTCTGCGATATGCAATTTTTATTGTCGGAGACTCAAAAAGGCAATACCCCAGCCGGCGCCGGAGACGGTAAATTTTTCAAGGCCTATTTCGCTTATTTAAAGTCTGAGGATTTCAAGCAATGTCTAAGTGCAAATAAAGGAAATGAGATCTTCACTCCGTTCTGTGACTTCTGGTCCAATACCGCCCATCCACCACATTACATTTGCGTCTAATTTTTAATGAAGACTGCCTTGGGTTTTCAAATGCAAATTTAAGCTCAATGTTCTGACAATTTTTCTGACAATCCATAATTTTCTTGTAAACACATTGCTTTAAACATTGGTTTTTTGTGCTTTACATATCATAGGGAAGCGGACTACGTATCCGATTCTCCTTTCTAAAAATACATCTAAGTCTATGATTCCTACTAATTCAAGCTAGCAAAGGTCAGGGCAGTCTATGGCGATCTTCAGATACAGAAAAGATAAGCATGGCAATAACCGCTATCAGCGGATCGTTGAACTTCATCGAAATGGAAGAAGAATTTTTAAAAGCAAGACGTTCTCCACAAAAAGGGAAGCGCTTGATTGGGAGAAAAAGCTTCTTTATGAAATCGATGCCGGGATTGTCACCAAAGAGTCATTAAGAAGAAGGAAGCTGTCTGATGCCATTCAGAAATACATTGATACAGTGCTTCCTCAAAAGCCTAAAAATGCAAGAAATGTCCTTCAGCATTTGAAATGGTGGGAGGGGACTATCGGAGGGCTCCAACTTTCTGAGGTCACGCCGGCCGTTCTTGCCGAATGCAGGGATAAATTGCTGATAGAACCCTCTTCAAAAGGGAAGGCAAGAAAGAACAACACTGTCATACGTTATCTGGCCTCCATTAGCATTGTCTTGGAATATTGCGTGAAGGAATGGCTCTGGCTGCCCCAAAATCCTGCCCGCTCAATAAAAAAGCCTCGTGTAGGCAAGGGTAAAACGCGCTTCTTCGACCAAGAAGAGATCCAGCGCATTCGCGATCTTTGCGGGGCATGCGACAGCCCTCATTTACTCCCCATTTTTATCCTTGCCTTACATAGCGGGATGAGAAAGGGAGAGGTTCTTTCGTTGAGGTGGGAAAACATCGACTTCCGAGAACGAGAAATTCATCTGCCCACTTCTAAAAATGGAGAGCCTCGCGATATTCCAATGACTGAGGAAGTATTTAAAATCTTGTCCGAGCTTGCTAAGGCGAAACAAATGGATATCGGCGGCCTTGTTTTTCCAAGCCCCTCTAATCCACAGAAGCCGATCGATATCAAATCAACATGGGAAAGGGTGTTAAAAAAGGCAGGAATCGAAGACGCGACCTTTCATACCATCCGTCACACTGCGTGTTCTTATTTAGCCCAGATCGGCGTACCCCCAATCCTCATAGCGCGAATCGTAGGACATAAGGATAGCCGAACCACCGATCGATATACTCATGCAGTAAAGTCTCACGTACGTGAGGCCATAGGCAAGCTTGAAACACTGATAAAGAATGGCGATGCATGCTATACGAGCTGAAAAGGGCTCTCCTGCAATCCATCGATCTTAAAAGACGCAATGGGGGATCCTTATGTCCTCAAGATTTACAGCTAGATGCAAAGGCACTTCCCCATTTGCCTAAAAGATCAAACAAATAATTTGAAAATCTATTCGGTCTAGGAGGCGATAGGAGATATCTGTGTTTTTGTGTTTTTTCTTGGTTTTTTGAGCTTAACATACGAGAAATAAGTATGTTATAAAAACGCAGACCTTGTGTTGCCTTGTGTTGCCTTGTGTTTTTTGTGTTGCATGATACGTACGGTTTCAGAGACATCCACAAGCCCATGGGCGTCGCCGCATACGAAACCAAGATCGTGTCCTCGCTGCCAAAGAAGCTAAAAGGAACCCTCCCAACCATCGAGGAGATCGAGGCCGAGCCCCAGCTCGAAGGAAGGCAGTCAAGAGAGTACGTCACAAGAAAAGAAGGCAATAAACGCCTCTAAAATCGCTTATCGTGCGCCAGTCCATAGGAATGCAGCTATAGGTCTTTTTGAGAGGGAAGGCCTCTTAAACTATCCAAACGAAGAAAAATTTTTAATTGTCGAAACAGCATCTCCTTAAAATGGATATTTTCATAAAATGGATATTTTATTAGAGAATTTTGATCTGAATGTTGTTATAATAGACAAGAAACACAAAATATCAACAACCTATATGTCAATTGTAAATACAAATTTGATCCATGCATCTTCCGCGCTCTTGCCTATCCTAAGTCGGAGGGGTTCTGTTCCACGCCAGATCGAGCTTGTGCTAAGTTTGCTGCCTGCACTTCAACTTCTGGACGGATCTTTCTCTGCAGCAAGTTTGACTTTAGGTCGTGTTCTGTCTCTAGCAGCTCCGGAAGTGTTGCTAAGAGAGACCAGGCTGTTGTCAGAAGTTGGGATTCTGGCGGCAGGAGCAATAGGAAGTTTCCGCTCTCTCCAACTCGGAATCACGGGCAGAGACCGTGCTTTAGATATGCCTTATGTAAGTCCGGCCATAAGGGTCGTTTCTAGCGTCATTGGAATCACGGGACTTGCCCAAGTGGTAGATGCCATCAAAAACAGTGTCATCGGTATATTCGCATTCCAATCTCTTGATCCTGAAGAGCAGTATTTCATTTTGAAACACCGCTCTCTAGATTCCATCGGTGGGCCGGAGAAAAATTGCCGCGCTGTGATTATCGATGGAATGTCAAGCAAATGGGGCACAAAAAAAGCAGATGATATGTCCTGGCCTCTCGCAGAAGAACTTTATCGCAATTGCGATGTAAGGACATATCGGGTCGATCCTAACTCAACTGTTCCTGTTTGCGATGCTGCCGAAAAGGGAAAAAAAGCACTTGGAGGACCACTGGATATTCTCGCGCTCCTTGGCCATGGAAACGAGAATGGACAAGTGCTAAAAAATGACATTTTATTTACAGGGGATAGTGACCAAACTTTGTGCTTAAGAGACCACTTACAACCCGATGCGCAGATGATTCTCGCAGGCTGTAACACTGCGACCGGAAATGACCCTTTAGCAGAAAGGGTTTCCCGAGAGCTGGCTGGTATAGAAGTTGTGGGATTCTCCGCTTATCTTAATCCGTACATGAGTACTTTCTCGTGGAAAGGAAAAAAACTTAGTTTATGGAGCTATTTTTACCCTATAGATTCTCAAGGAAACTGGATCTATCCTTGGACTAACATTGCTCGGATTTTTAAGAGCCTGCCGAATGACGTATTTGTTCAGGTGGTATAGCAAGGCTTGCTAAAAACAGTGGGTGCTGATGAACCTGTCTTCCAGGCGCCGAGGGCCGCCGCTAAGTAATCCAAGCATTCTTTCCCCTGCCGCTTTAGAGTTGTGACTTCGCTGTTGATCCTCTCGATAAATCGATCGCCACGTTCGCTTTTAGAGCCATAGCTGATTCTTCGTGTAATCACGATCCCGCGAAGGTCTCTCTCAGCCTGATTATTCGTTGGTTCTTCCCCATCTCGAGTAGCAAAAACCCATAGATTTTCTGCTCGGCGCAGCAGGGCACGAGCGAACCTTTTTAGAGACGCGCTGTGTCTTTTTTTCGTCGATGCCAGAAGAAGTCCATATTCAAAGTCATCTCGGTATCGCCTACTCGCACGCCTAAACGACCGCCGACTTCTCCGTGTTTCTCGATAATCGCGCCATAGCTCGAAGATCGTTTTGAGATATTCCAGTATGACTTGACCCCATTCTCCATCAAGGCCTGCGCGTTCAGAGAACCGTTTGATGTCTCGTTTGAGGTGGGCTAGACAGAACTGGTGCGCTCCTTTGGAAGCGGTAAATCGCCAACCTATCTGTGACGAAGTCTATGCAATCAGCAAACATATCTACTTACCTCCAAAAAAGTTTTGTTTTTCTGAAAATACTAGGCGCCTTGCTGATTCATTTCAATGGAGAATTCCCGCCCAAAAAAAAATCCAAAAAAAAATTCGACTCTAAAACATCCACATGGCATAACGTTCCTATTCATGAAAATTTGAGGACTTATGAGAACGGTTGTATTTTGGATCTTGCTTCTTCCCTTTTGCTCATTGCGGGCGGAAAATTCTGTGCTTGTGGGTAAAAGAGCCCCGAATTTTTGCGCTAAAGCCGTGATCAATGAACAGATCGTAGATGGATATTCTTTAGAATCCTTACGGGGAAGTTATGTAGTCCTTTATTTTTACCCTCTCGATTTTACTTTCGTGTCCGACAGAACTGCACGCTTTCCAAGAGCGGCTCCAAGAATTTGAAGCGCGCAATGCAAAAGTGATCGCATGTTCGGTAGACAGCGAATTTAGCCATCTCGCTTGGTTAAAAATCCCTCGGTCCATGGGCGGCATCCAGGGAGTGACATATCCCATTCTCTCTGATTTGAACCGCTCGATGGCCGAAAGTTACCAAGTTCTCAATCCCGATGGCGTAGCCTACCGAGGATTATATTTGATCGATCGGAGTGGGATGATTCGCCATCAGCTCGTCAATGATCTTCCATTGGGTCGGAGCGTTGACGAAGCGCTCCGAGTCCTAGACGCATTGATCAGCTATGAGCAAGTGGGAGAAGTGTGCCCTGCGAATTGGCAAAAAGGAGAGCCGACATTCAAACCCACGCCAGAGGGGTTGATCGATTATGTGACCTCTCAACTCGAAAATTAATTTTTTGGTTGTGTATTGGTCATCGTTTGAGGTAAACATATTTTGAATGAGGATCTTGATCAACCGATCGAGGTCACTATCTAGTTGAAGAGGAACAAATGCGAGAAAGAGACATAAGAAAGCCCTGCGTTGCAACCCTTCTCATGGCTGTCAGCGCGGTATTCGGGCAAAACGCGATTTCAGACTCTTGTGAGCCGCCAAAACCCAAGAGCGAGCCTGCCAGCGAGCCCAGTAAGCCGGTCTGCGAGCCGCCTCCCCCCGCACCCGTCTGTGTGCCGGCCTGCTGCGTGCCGCCAGAACCCGTCTGCAAGCCTCCCAAGCCTCCCTGCTCTCCTCTTCAGGCGCCAAAGCCTCCTACGAATTGCGCCTATAATGCGCCCGCGGAAATCAATACGGGATGCGTGGGGCATATCGACTACTTTGGCTTCGCGAGTTTCTTATACTGGCAGCCTTTTGTCGACGACTTGGCTTATGCCTATGTCGATAACAATAGCATTGCGAATTCAGTGGTTCCTGGAATTCAAGGCGAGTACAAGGAAATCCATTTCCACTTTAAACCGGGCTTTCAAGTCGGTTTAGGGATGAACCTGCAAAGAGACGATTGGGATGGAATTGCCCAGTATACGAGAGTCCATGGCACTCATTCGGCAAGCACCGATGGGAACGTAGCTTCAGACGGGACGCTGGCTACGGTGTTTGCGACGATGGGCAACGGCTATCTGTTGGACCTGCAGAATCTCAGTGGAGTTTACTCCTCCGCTACCGCACATTATCGCAATAATCTGGATTTCGTAGATGCCGAGATCGGCCGCAAGTATTACGTTGGGCAAAGGCTTATTTTCCGATCGGCTTTTGGTGCGAGGGGCGCTTGGATATTGCAAAACCTGCATGTTCAATACCTCTACCCACCCTCTTTGCCGCCTCTTCGAGATCAAACTACCCAGTTCGGCGCTCTTAATAGCGAACTGAATGTTTATAAGCGCGCCCATTCCTGGGGAGTTGGTCCTAGACTCGGTTTAGAGATGGATTGGATGATCGGATGCGACGTCCGCTTCATGGGGAGTGGATATGCCGACCTTCTTTATACCCGTTACCATTTGCAAGACAAAACAAATGTGACGCCGACAGCGGCCAATCCCAGCTTGACTTTATTAGCAGTTGGTCAGAGCAGCAACCTCACTAGCAAAGAAAGAGTATCGGCAATCCGGGCTCACTTTGATTTAGAAATGGGATTCGGCTGGGGTACCTATTTACAGGACAATAGTTACCACATCGATCTATCCGCTTCTTACGGGTGGCAGGTATTCTTGGATCAAAATATGTTCCGCCAATTCACGGATAGATCAATTCCTATGATGTATATAAATCCCAACGGCAGCATTTTCATACAGGGTTTGACTGCGACGGCAAGGTTTGATTTTTAACAGTAGCGCTAGGGAAACAATAGGGCCCTTGTGAGCACGCTCACTGCCTAAAAGATAGAGAGGAATGACATGCGGAAAAATAGAAACTGGTTCGACCCAACGACTCCTTATGCGCAGGTGCTAGCAGCCATGATTGCCGTGAGCACGGTTTGCGGTCAGGAAGCGGAAGCGAATGCGGCGGATTGTTGCGCACCTTGCGCACCAAAACCGATCATCTGCCCTCCGAAGTGCGACACCACTCAGAATCCCCATATGCCCGGCAACTGCGCTTACAACGCTCCCGCCGAGATAAATGCCAGGTGTGATGGCGATGTCGATTTCTTTGGGTCTGCTAGTTTTATCTATTGGCAGACCTGGGTGGATAATATCGCCTATGCTTTCGTAAACAACAATCCAGTGTCGGAATCGCTGACCCCAGGCATTCAGGGCGATTACAAGGAACTTAACTTCCGCTTCATTCCTGGTTTTAAAGTCGGCTTAGGAGCGAACCTTCAGAGAGACGATTGGGATGGATATGCCGAATATACGAGAGTCCATGGCAGCCAATCCTCACGCTCCGATGGAATCAGCAGCCCTGACAATCTGGCGCCCGTCTGGGCGACTTTTGGGCAGCCCTTTCTCATAGAACTTTTTACCTCAGGAGGGAACGCCTATTCTTCCGCAGCCGCTACCTATCGCAATCACCTTGATTTCGTAGATGTGGAAATCGGGAGGAAGTATTTTGTCGGAAAACAACTCGTTTTCCGCCCAGCTTGTGGAGCAAGGGGAGCTTGGATTTTGCAAAGCTTGCACGTCAACTACAATTATCCAGCTTTCAATCCACTTCTTTTAGATCAAACAAACGTTCGCGTAGCCGAGCGAGAGGATGTCAACATCTATCAAAGAGTCCATTCATGGGGAATCGGCCCAAGGATTGGATTGGATATGGATTGGATGGCTGGCTATGGCATCCGTTTCATAGGCAGCGGCTATTTCGATATCTTGTACACTAGGTATCATCTGCAAGATAAGACGTCGTTGATTGCTCTGGCCGAAAATATTGGCACAGACCTTCTCAAGCCAGGACAATCATCAAATTTCATAGAAAAGGAACGGTTGTCTGCCCTCCGCGCCCATTTCGATACAGAGCTCGGTTTGGGTTGGGGCAGGTATTTTCTCTCCAATGATTGGCACATCGATCTATCCGCCACCTATGGTTGGCAGATCTTTTTCAGTCAGAACATGTTCCGCAAGACTTTCAATAGGATGGTTCCGACCTCTTTCAAGGAACCCCTTGGCAGTCTTTTTATACAGGGGCTGACGTTTACCGCAAGATTGGATTATTAGAGGCTTGGCAGTCTTCATGACAGAAACGCTGCCTCCTTACTCTCAAGTTGCCAGATCGATCGTTATCGGCGGGACCTATGAGCACTACAAAAGGAAGTGCTATAAAATCCTCGCTTTGGCACGGCATAGCGAAACGCTTGAAGAGCTGGTCGTTTACCAGGCGCTCTATGGGGATGGGGATATTTGGGTCCGGCCAGTATCTATGCTCTTCGAAATTGTGAACAAGTCGCAGCCCAGATTCATACTGCTCCACTCGGAAGAACCGGTGCCCAAGTTGAGATAGGTAAATGGTTTACCCCTGCCTCATCTATGAGCACTCGCTTCTAGAAGAAGGATCATTTCCGGCGAGTATCGCAATGGAGCCAACAGCCCAAGGAAATAAACATGAGCGCCCCAGAAACCAACCCAAGCAATCCAATAGCTGCTTGTGCGACTGGCGTATCCATCTCGATCAGAAAAAAAAGTCCTTGAAATATTAAAAAAGCCGCTAAACCGATTATTGACAACCCCTTCACTATATGCATAACAACCTCCATATATCTAAATTAATATCATATAATTATTTAATGTAAAATAACTTTTCTATCTTCAGTTAAATTATTTTTACTTTTAATCTGTTAATTAAGTAATAATCAGCATGTTGCTAGCTTCCAACATTCTCGGGCGATTTCAAAGGCCTCTTGGGTATGGATCACGAGGATTTTGACCTTCGAGGCGGGCGATGAGACGACCCTGTCGCTGCTGGGATCCCCAAAACCGATGCGTTTTTGGGGTAAGGCTCCTTGTTTTTCCTCTAGCTTAAGCCCTAAGAATGAGAGGCGGTCGCAAACGCTCTCTCTGATCAGAGGGGCATTTTCCCCGATCCCGGCAGTGAAGACGAGGGCATTTATGCCCCCTAAAGAGGCGATCATAGAGCCGATCATAGAGACAAGACGATGGAGATAGACGTCGATCGCAAGCTCTGCGCGTAGATCTCCGGCCGTAGCTTTTGCCAAAATGTCGCGCATATCGCTAGAACTGCCGGATAATCCGAGAAGGCCCGATTTTTCATATAACTCTTGAGAGAGTTCTTTGACCGTCCTCTTTTCCTTACCCAAAAGGTAGAGGAGGAGGCCGGGGTCTACCGTGCCTGACCTGGTATCCATCATGAGCCCTTCCAAGGGGGTGAAACCCATCGTCGTATCGATGCTTTGCCCATCCAAGATGGCGCACAAAGAGGCCCCTGACCCTAAATGGCAGACGACCATTCTTTTAGGCATTTCGCCGAGCATCTCTTCCGCCCTCCTCGCGCAATACTGGAAGCTCGTGCCGTGGAAACCATATCGGCGGATACCCCGTTTGGTCCATGCATAGGGGCCCGGGTAGATCGAAGCGGCTTTTGGCAAAGTGCGGTGGAAGCCTGTGTCGAAGACGGCAAACTGGGGCACATTCGGGAAAAGCTTTTCCAAAATCTCTATGTTGCCCAGTTCGGAAATATTGTGAAGCGGCGCTAAAGTTGAAAGGGACCGGATCTCTTTTTTTAACTTAGCGTCGATCTTCACCGTCTCCGCGTATTTTTTTCCTCCATGGACAATACGGTGTCCGACGCAATCGAATGTTTTGCCGAGAATCTCCTGGCGGAGCTTTTTCTCCCATTCTCGGGGCTCGGCTTTCCGGACGTTTTTCCATCCGATCTCAGTCTTCCAAGCCGGTTCGATGAAGCGCTCTGGAAAATGGGAAAAATCAAAGATGGAGCACTTAACGCTGCTCGAGCCGCTGTTTAAGACAAGAATTTTTACTTTTGCCATAGGATCTTGGCCAATTCCAAAGGGATGGAAACGTCGGGATGATAGGGCATGATCCGCGGAGTTAATTGATCGGGATCATCGGCATCTGTTGAGGCGACTTGGGCCGAGTAAATAAAACTCGCGTCGGTATTTCGTGAGATCTTCATCGGAAGTTTCAACGGGGGGTCGCCATTTGCAAAGAGCTCGACGAGGACATCCGAAGGATCCAGATTCCCAAGAAAAACCTCTACTTCAAAAGTCTGTTTGCCAATGGAAAAATCGGTTTTTGATGTCGCCGGCTGCCCCTCAAATTCGTCGCTCTCGCCTTGCCTTGCTGCAATAGGGGCTCGCTCCGGATAAAAATTTTTAGGCGCCTCCGATTCAGGGTAGACATTCAAGAAACCAAAGCGAACCTCTACCCAATTTTCTTCGATCTTGGCACACCATTCGACAATCTTGCGAGCCATTGCCGATTGGTTAACTCTACGCTTTTGCATCTCTTTGGCAGCGGGGATATAATAGAGCTCCGTATATTGCCTCACCGAACGATTAGCGGAAAATAGGGGAGTGAGCCTCGCCATGCTTTCCCGAATCTTCGCAATCCATGAAACAGGAATTCCGTGTTCATTTCTTTGATAAAATTCAGGAACGATCTTTTGTTCCAATAGATCGTAGAGGGCGTTCGCTTCTACCGCGTCCCATGCGGGATCGTCTCCGCGGTCTAGTTTATCCCCGAGGGCCCATCCCACTTCCGGAGTATAGCTCTCTGCCCACCATCCATCTAATTCAGAGAGATTGAGCCCACCGTTCACTAAGACTTTCATCCCGCTCGTTCCGCAAGCTTCCCAGAGCCGCCTAGGCGTGTTGATCCAAAGGTCAGCCCCTTGGACCAGTTGTTCCGTAAGGCCCATGTCATAATCGCTTAAGAAAACGACGCGAGACCTAGCCTCTTCAAATTGGGTAATAAAGTGCATCCAATCCTTGATAAGATTTTGCCCCTCCCGATCTGCAGGATGGGCTTTGCCGGCGATGATGAGTTGAACCGGACGATCTGAATTTGTCAGGATGTTCAGGAGGCGCATCGGATCGTGAAGGAGCAAATTGGGCCTCTTATAGGCGGCAAACCGCTTTGCGAATCCCATGGTCAGCGCTTTTGGATCGAATATAGACTTCACGTTTTCAATCTGTTCGGCTTGCGCCCCTCGCTCTTCCAACTGCCGCGACAGGCGGCTCCTTGTGAATTCGACGAGTCTTGTCCTCGCTTTTTCCCGCATTTCCCAGATTTTCCGATCGGGGACGAGTCTCATTTTTTCTTCGAGCGCTTCGGTCGATTCCAGCCAGCGGGACTTTCCGCAATATTCAGTCCAAAGGTTATCCGCTTCGAGAGAGTCCCAGCTCGGCATGTGGACGCCATTGGTCACAAAACCTACCGGCACATCGCTTTCCGCCCAGCGAGGAAAAAGGGGGAGGAAAAGACGGCGGCCGACAGAGGCGTGGAGCTGGCTCACGCCATTGATGGCGCCGCTGCCGCGGATTGCCAAATGGGCCATATTGAAATATCCAACGTCCGGAACTTCCCGCCCGAGCGCCATGAGATCCTGAAAAGAGATCTTCAGCTGAGATTCCACATAGGATCCTAAATAATGTCTCATGAGAGGGGAAGGATAGCGGTCGAATCCCGAGGGCTCTGCGGTATGGGTCGTAAAGAGATTGCCGGGCCGTGTTGCTGTGAGCGCCACATCGAAGGGCACTTTTTCTTTTTCCATGTAAGAGCGCGTCCTTTCCAAAATGGCAAAGGCGGCATGCCCCTCATTGAGATGGCAAACATCTGGCTGAATTCCGAGAGCGTCAATCAATTTCCATCCGCCAATCCCTAAAACGATCTCTTGTTTTAATCGCAGCTCAGGCTCCTGGACATAGAGCTCGTCTGTGATCCCTCTATGGACCGGGAAATTCGCCGCATCGTTTGTGTCGAGCAGATACAGTTTGACTTTTCCCACCTGGACTTCCCATACGCGGACCCAAACGGACCATCCAGGCAATGCTATTCTTAAGCGGAGCAATTCCCCATCGCCGTTTCTCAAGGGAGAAATCGGCAACTGCCCGGGATCGTTGTAGGGAAAGATCGCTTGTTGATGGCCATATTTATCGATGATCTGTCGAAAATACCCTTTCGAATAGAGAAGCCCAACCCCGACCACCGGCACCCCGAGGTCGCTTGCCGCCTTCAACTGGTCGCCTGCGACATTGCCGAGCCCGCCCGAATAAATGGGCAGCGCTTCGCTCAACATAAATTCCATGCTAAAATAGGCTACGGAGGTCAATCCATCCGGATGGGTTTTCTGAAACCATCCGGGAGCCTCTTTACGGGCATTTTTCGCATCGATCAACTCTGCGGCGATTTGTTTGAATTTTGGATTGGATAAGGCCTTTTGAAGTTTTTTTTTAGAAACGGTTTGAAGAACCACCCAAGGATTGTGGGTGAGCGCCCATAAGTCAGGATCGAGTTCCTTCCAAAGAATGTCGGCGCTGTGGTTCCAAGACCAGCGCAAATCAAGGGCCAATTCTTTGAGCGTTTCATAGGTTGGGTTCTGGCGCATATACCGCTCGTAATTGAAAAATCGGTTCTGGCGGCGTCGGGCAGCCACCGAATTTGTGTCCCGCCTGCATCGCTAAACTTGTTAAGTTTAGCTGCTTCGGCGCCGGCAAGGCCTGGCTCAAATTCAGGTCTGCTTCCCTTGAAAAAGCTCGAACCCCCGAGCTTTTTCAAGTGTCCGCAGCCTTGCCATATTCCGATTTTTGAATCCCTCTCGGTATAATTTACAAATATCACAACAAAAGGGATGATGCGAGAAAAAAAGAAGCTGATGCTGCGCCCATTATCAACTGATCTTTTGGAAAAGATGAACGCCTATTGGCGTGCCGCCAATTACTTATCGGTCGGCCAAATCTATCTTTACGAGAACCCGCTCCTGAAAAAACCGCTCGCTCTCGAACATATCAAGCCAAGGCTCCTTGGTCACTGGGGAACGACGCCCGGTTTGAATTTCATCTACGTCCATCTGAACCGGGTGATCAAAGAGCGGGATCTCGACATGATCTATATCGCGGGGCCCGGACACGGGGGGCCTGGCATGGTAGCCAATACCTACTTGGAAGGGACCTATAGCGAGCTCTATCCGGAGATCTCTCAAGATGAAGAGGGGATGCGGCTCCTCTTCAAACAGTTTTCGTTCCCCGGCGGGATCCCTAGCCACGCGGCTCCCCAAACCCCGGGTTCGATCCATGAAGGAGGGGAGCTCGGCTATTCTCTTGCCCACGCCTATGGGGCGGTCTTCGACAATCCCGGCCTCATCGCCGCTTGCGTGATTGGCGATGGCGAAGCGGAAACGGGAGCTCTCGCGGCCAGCTGGCACTCCAATAAATTCCTCAATCCCGAGCATGATGGGGCCGTCTTGCCGATCCTTCATTTGAATGGCTACAAAATCGCTGAACCGACGGTGCTCGGGCGCATTTCGCATGAAGAGCTGAAAGAGCTTATCCGAGGGGGGGGGTATCAGCCCTATTTCGTCATTGGGGACGATCCCTTGCCGCTCCATCAGGTTATGGCATCGACTCTCGACAAGGTTTTGAATGAGATCAAGGACATCCAACAGGATGTGAGAAAAAACGGTTTTAAAAAGCGCCCTTTTTGGCCGATGATCGTTCTTCAAACACCAAAAGGGTGGACAGGGCCCAAAGTCGTCGATGGGCTCCAAATCGAGGGGTCCTTCCGCTCGCATCAAGTCCCAATTACTGATTTTGAAGAAAATCCGGGCCATCTCAAGATCCTGGAAGAGTGGATGAAGAGCTACAAACCGGCAGAGCTGTTCGACAAGAAAGGCAAACTCATACAGACGCTCGCAAACCTCGCTCCGCGAGGCGACCGAAGGATGGGCGCGAACCCCAATGCCAACGGCGGGATTCATCTTCGCGATCTCAGAATGCCTGATTTTCGGGACTTTGCCCTTCGAGTAGAAAGACCCGGCCAAACAGTTGGGGAGGCTACCCGGACGATGGGTAAGTTCCTCCGGGATGTGATGAAATTGAATTGGGACCAAAGGAATTTTCGGATTTTCGGCCCCGATGAAACCGCATCGAACCGGTTGACGGCCCTCTTTGACGTCACGGATCGAACCTCGACGGCCAAAATATTAAAAACCGACGACCACGTCTCTCCGGATGGGCGTGTGATGGAGGTGCTCAGCGAACATTTATGCCAAGGGTGGCTCGAAGGGTATCTTCTCACGGGGCGCCATGGGCTATTTTCTTGCTACGAGGCGTTTATCCACATCGTAGATTCGATGTTCAATCAACATGCGAAGTGGCTGAAAGTCTGCCGCGACATCCCTTGGCGCCGCCCCATCGCCTCCTTAACCTATTTGCTGACCTCCCATGTCTGGCGCCAAGACCACAATGGTTTCAGCCACCAAGATCCGGGGTTTATCGATCACGTCGTCAATAAAAAGGCCTCCGTCGTACGGGTCTACCTGCCGCCCGACGCGAACACCCTTCTTTCCGTCACGGACCATTGTTTAAGAAGCCGCAACTACATCAACGTCATCATCGCGGGCAAACAGCCGGAGCCGCAATGGCTGGATATGGACGCTGCGGTGAAACACTGCGCGGCGGGCTTAAGCATTTGGGAATGGGCGAGCAACGATAATGGGGGCGAACCCGACGCGGTGTTCGCCTGCTGCGGGGATGTTCCCACAACCGAAACGCTCGCGGCCGTCGAGATCCTGCGGCGCTCTCTCCCTGAGCTGAAAATCCGCGTCATCAATGTGGTCGATTTAATGACACTGCAGCCGGACAGCGTTCATCCCCATGGCCTCTCCGATAAGGATTACGACATACTTTTTACCAAAGATAAGCCCATCATTTTTGTCTTCCATGGATACCCCTGGCTGATCCATCGCCTGACCTACCGGCGGACCAATCAACAGCTGCATGTCCGGGGTTATAAAGAAGAGGGGACGACGACCACCCCGTTCGACATGTGCGTTTTGAACGATATCGACCGCTTTCATCTCGCGGGCGATTGTATAGACAGGGTCCCGGGGCTGGCCGCCCACGGCGCCCACATCAAACAGGCTCTCCGGGACAAACTCATAGAACATAAAGAGTACATTCAGAAGCACGGCATCGATATGCCTGAAATCAGAGATTGGAAATGGAGCGCGTCCGGATGAAGACAACAACCCTATTTTTAGATGTGGGAGGCGTTCTCTTGACCAATGGGTGGGACAGAGACTCGCGCGAAAAGGCGGCCCGCCATTTCGGCCTCGATTTGACGGACATGAATAGCCGCCACCAGCAAACGTTCGACACTTACGAAGTGGGCAAGACAAGCCTTAAAGAATATCTAGAACGGGTGGTTTTTTACAAAAAGCGCACCTTTAGCTTAAGACAATTTCAGACATTCATGTTCCACCAGTCCAAGGCCTATCCGGAGATGATCGATCTCATTTGCCGGCTGAAAAAAAAATATGGGTTGAAGATTGCCGTGGTGAGCAATGAAGGGCGGGAACTGAATGAGTACAGGATTAAAAAATTCAAACTCTGCCGTTTCGTCGACTTTTTTATTTCCTCTTGCTTTGTGCACCTGCGCAAACCCGACCAGGATATCTATCGCCTAGCCCTCGATGTCGCTCAAGTGCCCGCATCGGAGGTGCTTTATATTGAAGATAGGCCTATGTTTGTCCAAGTGGCAAAAGATTTAGGGATTCGGGGCCTTTGCCACTCACACTTCGAAGAGACGGCCGCCGAGCTTGGCAAATGGGGGTTAAAGTAATGCGAACCAAAAGCGCTTTTTCAGTATTGATTTTTTTCCTCATCGTATTCGTCGGAGCCGCTGCTGCCTATGCCGCGTACCACCCTGAGAGTTTGAACAGCTACTATATTTTTGGGGCAGGGCTTTGCATTGCCTACATCATTTCGGCATCCATCCACGTCGCCAATCAATGGGACAGGGCCGTCGTTCTCCGTTTGGGCCATTTCCACTCCTTAAGAGGCCCAGGATTATTTTTCATCATTCCGGTGGTCGACGCGATTCCGTTCTGGATCGATATCCGGGTGATTGCGACCTCTTTCAAAGCGGAAAAAACCTTGACCAAAGACACGGTACCGGTGGACGTCGATGCGGTTCTTTTTTGGAAAGTGATCGATCCGAAAAAGGCCGCCCTCGAAGTGGAAGATTACCAAAGCGCCATCGGGTGGGCGTCGCAGACGGCCCTTCGCGATGTGATCGGCAAGACGATGCTCTCCGACATGCTGGAGGGGCGAAGCAAAATTAGCGATGAGCTGCGTGTGATCATCGATGAAAGGACGGAGCCTTGGGGGATCAACGTGATTTCGGTCGAGGTCAAGGACGTCTTGATTCCGGCGGCTTTGCAAGATGCGATGTCGATGCAGGCGCAGGCGGAAAGGGAGCGGCAAGCGCGCGTGATTCTAGGAGATTCCGAGCGGCAAGTGGCGGAGAAATTCGGCGAGGCGGCCAAAACCTACACGA
>CAYTXY010000004.1:0-28416 GCA_964441355.1 uncultured bacterium | reverse complement strand
AATGCTTGGATCGTAAACGCCGCCCACATCGCAGACATAATCGCAGCGGGCGAGGATCTCCGGATCGCGCGTCCGGTGGATCTTATCCTTGTCGATCTGGTCGAACAGGAGCAAGAGGGAGCAAGCCGTCACTTCGTCAGCGTGGAAAGACCCGTCATGCGTGCCAAAACTTCTTGGAAGCATAAACTGGCTAAGTATATATTCAAGATAGATTTGGCTCAAGGAGGATCGATCCATGCAACTGACAAGTCGCGCATTCAAAGAAGGGGGGATCATCCCATCGATCTACACCTGCGAAGGAAAAAACATCAGCCCGCCGCTTGAAATCGCCGGCGTTCCTCCGGGAGCGAAAAGCTTGTGCCTCATCATGGACGATCCCGATGTTCCGGCCAGCATCCGCCCCGAACGGATGTACGACCATTGGATCGTCTTCAATATGATGCCGAACCTCCGGAGCATCCCCGAAAACTCCGTACCCCAAGGCCTTCAAGGGCAAAATACAGGCGGCAAGAATCAATATATCGGCCCTTGCCCTCCTGACCGCGAGCACCGTTATTTTTTTAAGCTATACGCTCTGGACAAGATGCTCGATTTGCACGTAGGGGCGACGAAACACGCGGTGGAAGGGGCGATGAAGGGACATATCATCGCCCAGTGCCAGCTCATGGGCCGCTACGAAAAGGGCAAGAACTACTGAACCGTCTGTAATAAAGGCTGCTCTTCCCCTGTCTGCCTTCGCCAGTTACAGGCTGCATAGCTCCCAAGAGCCAAGAGACCCGTTAAGATAGCTCCTGTAAAACCTCCGATGAGGCTTCCCTCCAGGAATGTGTAAGAGTGGGGAACCGGGGGAATGGGGCAGCTTTTCGAAACCCTGCATTCCAGATCAAGCGGGCAAGGGCCTCTGCTTTTTGTGATGTTCTGGATACCTGCCTCCAGGTCTTCAGGAAGAGGATCGACCGTCGGCAGGCACTCAAGAAAGCACGGGTTCGATCGCACCGCTTCTAGGATCGCGGCTGTTTGTTCATCGGAAAATGCATAAGTGGAGCGATTCCCGTTTTCGTCAACGAACTGGGGCAAAAGGAACTGCTTGATTTTGCTTGCGGCGATCCCTCCAAAAAGGGTCGTAATCGTCGTTGCGTTAAAACTATTTTCTGAAAGGTCCAAGGTCTTGAGGCAGCTATTATCCTTAAGCCCATTCGTTAGCGAAGAGATGATTGAGCCGACTGTATCGTCCACTGGGTCGAGACAGGTATTCCATGAAAAAGTGGCGAGGGGGAATTTCTGGCTGAAAATTTTGGAGAAAACAGTGGGTGCAGCCGTTGGCGCAATGGGGCTTGTAAATGTGAGAGAATGGATATTCATACAAGGAAGGTTCGAAAACAATTCTTGGGTTGCCAGCACCTTGTAGGGAAATGCCATCTGTAGATTGAGAGTCTCTAATCCGCGGTTCACTTTTAAAGCGGAAACCATGTCATTCGCAAACGTCGTCTGGCAGTCTTGATCGACAGGAGTTTGCAAACAGTCGACGATGATCTTAAAGGATTTCAGAACTGTATTCTGCTTCAAGGCGTCTCTCATTCCATGGCTTCCTTGATCTGAAATGGAGACGAAGCCAGCGTCCAGCGCATGCACGTCATTCATGCAAAAAATCTTCGCGATCGTATACGACGCCGAATCCATGCCTGGGTACTTTGCGACAATATCTTGAAAACAATCACCGCTGCCGACTTTCTCCACTTGCGCAAAACGCTTCGAAAGCTCTAGCAGGCCCGTTTGGGTCACGGCAGCAGCAGCGGTAAAGGCTATTGCGAAAGGGATGGGATTCCTGATGGTAAGACTCATAAGCGGATCTCCTTTTTTGATGCGGGAGGAGAGTATACACACATCCTCAAAAGAGAAAGAAGAAAAATTTTATTAAGATCTATAGATCAAAAACACCGCAGGCTCTTTTCCGATCTCAAAAGAGAGAGCCCGCCACTCATGGACAGTATGAGACGCTACTCTTTCGATCGGAGTCGTGAGGCTGACGGCAAGAGAAAGATGGGTCGTCGGTTGGAGCCACTGTTTCAGGGCGTCAAACATCTTGGCGGAACGATAAGGCGCTTCGATCCAAATTTGGGTCTCTCCGACAGCAGCCTTCTCTAGATCCTTGACCGTTTTTTCCAGCTCGGCCGCCATCCTGGGCAGATACCCGTGAAAGCGGAACCGCTGCCCAGAAAATCCCGAGAGTTGCAGCGCTAAGGTCAAAGAACAGGGGCCTGGGATGGCAACGACTGCAACCCCAGCGCGGCGCGCGGCTGCTACAAGATCGGCGCCCGGGTCGGCGATGCAAGGAAGCCCCGCGTCTGAAAGAATGCCCCATACCTGGCCATCCAATACAGGGAAAAGAAGCTCTTCCATCTCCTTGCGTGGAGTGTGCTCATTGAGAAGCCGCAACGGAAGCGCGGCCATCTTCTCGTGGCTCAAAAACCGGCGGAGGTACTTTCGCGCCCCCTTCTCGCTTTCGGCAATCAGCCCATCGAGCCCCGCTACCGCAACCTCCAGAGACGCTGGCAAAAACGGCTGAGCGGGCAGCGATTCTTCCAAAACATTTGGAAGCAGGATCAACCGGCCTTTAGTGGACATGCAACCTCATCCGGAATAAGTCTAGGAGAGCCCCTTCTCGCCCCGCACCGGTTCGCGAGAGGAGTTCGATCTGAAACAGGAGATCGAGCCCGTTTTTAAAAAATGAGCGGCCAAGCTTCATGGCCTGAGCGCTCCGTTTTTCGAGCATTTTCGGCCAAGCCCTAGGCAGGAAAGCCGCCCATTCTCCGCGGGGTGTATCGGCAGCGAGAAGCTCGGAGATCTTCAGCCCCATCTCCAATTGAGAGCGGAGGCTCGGGATGATGCTGTGAAAAGCCGCTGGATCCATTGGGGGATTTTCTCCTTCCCAGACGACCGCCTCGGCGGTTTGCCAAAGAGTCAGCTCGCGGCTGCAGGCCGAAATCCGGAAAACATCAGACCTTTCGATCATCGGCCTTGTCCCCACAAAGCAGATGAGTTTGTCGATTTCGCTCTCCAAGAGGGCCGCATCGCTTCCCAACCGCTCGAAAAGAAGCGCCGTGGCGTCGGAGGCGAGCCGTTTTCCCCCGCCTTGGGCCCGCTCGATGATTTGCTCGGAGAGCCGCTTTTCTTTATCCCAAGGTTTTTCCTCCGTGAGGTCGAAGACAACCCCGGCCTTTTCAAAAGCGGCGGCCATCGAAAGTTTAGACCGCGATCCGCAGAGAAGATATCCGTAGCTGCCCGCCCCGGCGGCAAGCTCGGAGAGCATTTGAAGCTCCTTCTTCCCCATTTTCTCCGCCTGGTCGAGAACGACGACCGGCTCTCCCCCGAAAAGCGATGGGCTGCAGAGAGCGTCGGCGATTTGGCGCAGCTCGGCCTCTTCGCCGTTGAATGCGGTCTGCGGCCGCTCTTGAAAATGGGCGAGGATCGCTCGGATCGCTTTGGCCCGTTCATAGTCATCGGGAACCATCGCGAGATAGCACCTGCAGAGGCGGTCCGGCGCGGCTGAAGCCAGATGCATCTGAAAAGAGCGGAAATTCTGATAGCGCATGTGGCCTTAGAGTCCCCACACGAAATCGATCTCTTGCTTGACGTCCTCGTGGAGGCTCGCATGGACGGGGCATTGGAGCGCGGCTTGTTCGAGCTTCTCTTGGATTTGAGGCTGCGGCAAACGGGGGCAGCGGATCCGGACGATGACTTTTCCTATGCGGCGCTTCGGGGCGAGGGCCATCTCTTTTTCCACTTCCGCCGTCGTATCGGACAAGTCGAATCCCACTTTTTTCGCTGCTATCCCCATAAGGGTGATCATACAGCTTGCGACGCTGACCGCCAGTAAATCGGTCGGAGAAAAGGCCATCCCCTTTCCCTCGTTGTCTTTCGGGGCATCGGTCAAGATCTTCACACCCGACTCCAAATGAGTGCATTCAGTGCGCAGATCCCCTAAATACCGAACCTTCATTTTCGTCATCGCCGAGAGCCTCGTAAAATCAAATTTTTACTCGTATTTATTTTAAAGGAAAGATGAATTAAAATGAAGGGCTATGAAATTGCGACTTCATCTTATCAAGTTTATTCGGGATTCGATGGTTCCCCAGGAAACCCTTGAGTGGAGACAGGGATGGCTGTCTACCGTCAAAGCCGCCCGAATCGCCTCTCTCGGCCTCGGCGCGTTTAGCTTTGGGCTCGCCATCCTCAATGCGCACAATCTACACCTATTCCCGACTCTAGGGTTTATCGCTCTATCCTATGCGAGTTATGAATGCTTTAGAGTCTCCGATAACGTACGTGCCATCCTCAAAAACCCAGGCAAAGAAATCCAGGCAGTCTACTCCAATCTCCGTTCGACGAAAAAGGTATGGAGGCTCTTGACGGATGAAGCGCCCATTGCCCGAAAACTGGGAGAATACTACCTCATCGAACCCGAAAATCAACATCAGGCAGCGAAACCTAACTTAGGCTGATTAGAACTTGACAAAGGCTTTGGATGAAAGGTATCTTACGTGACATGATCTTTTTTAGAAAGAAAAAACCAGAGGCTCCCCCTCCCAAACCGGCCAAGCCGGAACCGGTTAAAGCTGCGCCCATTAAGCCGGCCAAAAAACCTGAGCCTACTGTTGCCCTCGCGCCCGAAACCAAAACCCACAAATCGCTCCAAGAGATCGCCCACACCCGCGTTTTGACGGCGGAAGGGTGGCGCAGGTTCATGGAAAAGAAAGTCCTAAAAAAATCTAGATAGTCACTTTGTTTTCTTTTCCTGCCCGATGATCTCTTCCGCGAGAGCGCGGTAATCTTTCGAGCCCTTGCTCGCCGAATCGTAAAGCGTGATCGGCTTCAAGTGAAGCGGCGCTTCCGCCAAGCGGATGTTTTCCCGGATCACTGTATTGCAGACCTGTCCGGCGAACCGCTGGTTCAGCTGCTTTAGCACTTCTTGAGAGTGTTTTGTCCGGTAATCGACCCTGCATGCCAAAATGCCGGCAATCGCAAGATTTGGGTTCAAACGCTGTTTGACCAAATTGATCGTTTTGAGAAGTTGGACAAGTCCATGAAGGGCCATCACATGAGCCTCGACGGGGATCAGAACTTCGTTTGCCAACGTCAGCGCATTGAGCGAAAGGATGCCAAGGGCAGGCGGGCAATCGATCAAGAGGTAATCCCAAGGCCTGCCGGGCAATTTTTCCACTTTGGTTTTGAGGATGATCTCGGAGGCGACTTCATTCGCGAGCGCCTTCTCGACGCCTGCCAATATGGGTGACGATGCCACCATGTGAAGCGATTCGATGCCGGTCTTTTCAATCGCATCCTCTAATTTCCCATCCTCTGTAAACGCTTCGTAGAGCCACTTGCCCCGGTCTTTGAGCCCATACCAAAGGGAAGCGGACGCTTGCGGATCGAGATCGATGAGCAGCACCTTTTTGCCCGCCTCCGCCAAGGCCGCAGCCAAGTTGACGGCCGTCGTTGTTTTGCCCGAGCCGCCTTTCTGGTTTACAATCGCTATCGTCCTCATGCACATCCCTCGTTTCATCCGAATTCTTCAGATATAAAAAAATATTTACTCTCCATCAAGAAAAAAGTGAAAATGTCCCCCCTTTTTCTTTTACATTTTTGGCGAAACTGATAAAATACGGCTCCAACTCTCGAGGTTTTATGTTAGGAATCGACCTGAAAGGAAAAAAAGTATTTATCGCCGGTATCGGCGACGACCATGGCTTTGGATGGGCGATCGCCAAATCGCTCGCTGAGGCGGGCGCCGAAGTCCTTGTCGGCACCTGGGCTCCGATCCTCAAGATTTTCAAAACCTCGCTCGCCAATGGCAAGTTCGATGCATCGCGCAAGTTGAAGAATGGGAAGAGTCTCGAGTTTGCCAAGATTTATCCGATCGACGCCGTCTTCGACACCATGGCCGACGTCCCCCAAGAGATCCGCGACAACAAACGCTATGCGGAACTGACTGGCTACACCATTTCCGAAGTGGCAAAACAAGTCGAGGCCGATTACGGCAAGATCGACATCCTGGTCCACAGCTTAGCGAACGCCCCGGAAGTGACCAAGCCGCTTCTCGACACCTCCCGCAAAGGCTATCTCGCCGCAATGAGCTCTTCTTCCTACTCGTTCATCAGCCTGCTCGCCCACTTCGGCCCGATCATGGCCCCCGGCGGCGCTGCCCTTTCATTGACCTACATCGCCTCCGAGCGTTGCATTCCCGGCTACGGCGGAGGAATGAGCTCCGCGAAAGCGGCCCTCGAAAGCGACGCCCGCACCCTCGCTTGGGAAGCCGGCCGTAAATGGAATCTCCGGGTCAACGCCATCTCGGCAGGTCCTTTCCGCAGCCGCGCCGCCCGCGCTATCGGGATGATCGACGATATGATCGGTTATTTCAAAGCCAACGCCCCCTTGGCCAAAGACCTCGACGGAGAGGAAGTCGGCGCCGCCGCGGCATTTCTTGTCTCGCCGCTGGCCTCAGCCATCACCGGGGAAGTGCTCTACGTCGATAACGGCATGCACGCCATGGGCCTTGCCATCGATAGCGCCTCGCTCCAGAAGAATGCCACAACCGCAGCTCCTGCAGCCGCTGTTACTTAATGTTCAGAGTTACTGCAATGCGGCAGTTCGGAGAGCGCCGCAACGTGCGCACCCCGATCCGCCAATCGAACGCTTCGTAAAGAAGCTCCCCCTTGCAAGCTATTTGAGCGGGCCGGTTTGCCCGAGTAATCTGTCCGCAAAAATCTCCCTCTCCCGCCTCTAGATCGAACTGCAATTCCACGTTTAGGGTTGTTGTGCGGATTTCTATAGTTGCCCCAAGAGGAAATACCGTCCCTTTTCTCCCGTCGATCCTCAGCTCAGTCTCGGGAGAGATGTCGCAATAAAGGGCCGCTTCGATCAGATCCCCCCTCTCTATGAGAGGAGGCTCCGGCAGATCGAAATAGATCTTCCCCTCTCTCAAATGCCCACCTGGCGCAGATAAGCTGTGCAATTTGCCGCCGCCTCTCCAAAGGAGGCGAGGCCTCTCTGGTATCAGAACAAAAGAGCTGGAAGGGAGGATTTTCGGCTCGAGGATAGGAAAAAGGAGAGCCGCATGGAGTATTGCAATGTGGTCTTTCTGCAGCCGTTCGGAAAACCCGGTTTTTTCCGCTAAAGTCCATTCGAGGGGCGTTGGCCTAGGCTCTCCCCTTTCTTGGACCTCTTCGCCAATCAGTGCTTGAAGATCGGGATGATAAGGGACAACGCGTTCGCACGCCAAAGAATCGAGCTGCTCGCTCGCGAGCCAGTGAAACCATTCGTCAGGAGTCTTAGGGCTATAGTCCGAAGAAATTCCCTGCAATTTGAGAAAGCGGTGCTCCCAAAGGGGTGGTCGATTCCGGCTTTCCGCATTTTTCAAAAGTTTTGGGAGGGCAGCCGCTATTTTCTCCTTCAATTCCGCTCCGATCACAGTTCCGAAATGGCGCTGAATCTGAATGAGAATGGGGGCGACGCGTAGGCCCATCCAAGGATCGTAACACCTTGGGAAGTCATGGAGATAAATGGGGAAATTCCCCTCCGGAATTTGAAAAGCGAGGAGCCTTTCCAAGATCTCCTTGCCCTCCAGAATCGATTCGACGGTCCTTTGACGAAAAAGCACAAACGCAAAACAAAAATTCTCGAAAAGAGGAATCGTGTCGGTTGCGCTATCTATACCGTGGTGGTGGACGAGCTTCGTGCGGGGGCTCTGCCTCATCCTCCCTGCCCGCACTGCCAAATCGATCACTTTCTTATTTCCGTTTTCCATTGCGAATAGCCATTTGAAGTGCGTGGATGATGCCCATTTTGGAGGTGGGCGGAGCCAGAATGTCGGCAAATTCTTGCAAAACATCGGGGGCGTGCGACATCGCGATCTTCACGTCGGCCGCCTGCAAAAGACTGAGGTCGTTCTCATCATCTCCTGCCGCGATCACAAGAAAGCCGCGTCCGAGCCTTTTGAATACTTCTTGGAGGGAGAGCCCTTTGGATGCCGCCGAATCGGTGATGAGAACGATCGAGCCTGTCGGCTCGAAAGGGTTTCTCATGAGGGCGACTTGGAAGCGGTTCAAGCTTTTCAGCCGCTTAGCGATTTTTTCCATCCGCTCCCTCAATCCAAAGCATTTGACGAGAGGAAAACTGGGCATGAGCTCGAAGGTAAATTCTTTGACCCCTTCCCACGTTTCCTTCTGCGTGGCTTGCCAAGCTTTGATTTCCGGCAGCTCGTCTTGAGAAAAACGGTGAGGCCGGAAATAGCAGAGGTCGTCTTTTTCGACTCCCATATAAACGATGAAGTCGCTGTCTATCCCAGCAAACGCTTCCCCGATCCACCTTAGGGCATCCCAGGTCAAATACCGTTTAAAAAGAATTTTTTTTGCAGGCATCTCAATGGCCACCGACCCATTTTGGCAAAGGAAAATAAACGGGAAATCAAATTGGGAAAGCGCCATCGAGGCAAACCGAAAGGGGCGTCCGGTGGCCATCGCGATCCTCCACCCGTCTCGGGAAAGCTCCCTAAGGTAAGCGGTCACAGGTCCTGGGACGCTATACTTATCGAGAGTGATTGTGCCGTCTATATCGAGGGCGATCCAGCCTTTATCCATGGCACTCTATTCTACTAGATGCCCCTACAAGCCGCACTTGTTTTCTTATTTGGTGAAAGTAAGATTTTTTTTCATTTTCGCCTGGCTCAAATTTAGGTCTGGTCATTTCCTGATTCTTGAACCACTCCCGGTATTTTCTCTTTCTTTAATAAGTTGATGTGCATGAATTGAAGAAACAATCGGCAAATGGTCTCTCGCCTAATCTCCTTGTCATTGATCAATTGAGCAATTGTGCTAGCGGAGTCCGCTTCGGAGAAGGCTTCCGTTTTACCGTAGAGTTGATATTTACATTTAGCTTCTGTTCCTTTCTTTAGAGCAAGATCGTAAAGAAATTATTTAGATTTGTGAGATAGGTTCATCTCTCGCAAGAATTGGTCCAGTTGCTGTAAAATCCCCTGCTTTCAAATCTGTTGGAACTCACTATGGAATTGACCGATTCTTTATCTTCGGAAAGTATTTCTTTTCCTCAGCAAATTGAGTCTTCCTCCAGTTGGAAGAATTGGGAGATAGCTGCCAAAATCTTCGCGCTAAAGGCGGCTTCCTGGTTTAACGAGCCGATTTGCAAAGTCAGGGAGAATTATTACCGCTTTTATATCCTGAAAGAAACCTATCCAGAGACCATTCGAAAAGTCTTCCAGATCGCTCAATTAGCCTTTGGAATCGTAGTATGTTCAGCACTTGCTCCCTTCACAACTCCCATCGGAGCGGCCATACGCGCCGCAGTGTCAGCTCTCCACGCAAAACCCTATATCTATTACGAACAGGGTGGAATAGGGAAGACATTGCCGGAGGATCAGAAAATTACCCTCGTTTCCCATAACCAATGTTATGCGCTTGCAGGCTACGGAATCACAGACGGCCATGTAACGCCGCCCTCCGATCGAGTGAGAATGGACGCGAATCTTCGGAAAATCAAGGAGTTGAATCCTGATATCGTATGTCTTTATGAAGTGTGTGATATTTTTGACGCGAGCTATCTCTCTTCACAACTCACCGAATATCCCTACATCATTCCAGTCGCGGGGATGAGGGCCATCGGGCCCTCTTCCATGATCTACGTCGCGAGCAAATACAAAATTGTGGAAGATTCCATCGAATTCATACCCTTTGTCAAAGGAACTGAACTCACGGGAAGGTCTCAATTTTCCGAAAAGGGATTTTTGTCTTTTGCTATCCAGTCGCAAAACGATCAGAAGCCATTTGCAACTGTGGTCTCAACACATTTACAGCATTCGGAGATTCCGGCCATTCCAGAAGATGGAGAACGAATCTCTCGAGAGAGACAAATGCAAAAGGTCGTGCGAAAAATCCAAGAAAAATTGGGACAGGACGGCAATGTGATCTTTACAGGGGATCTCAACCTAAACGAAGAGGAGCTGCAGGCTTTTTTCGATCGCCATCAAATCGATTGGCTCCGAAGAGACAGCAGCGTCAAAGGAGTCGCGACGTGGGGCGGAGACCAGTGGTGTGCGAATCTGATGGGAAGACCGCCTTCAGGGCCTCTAGTGTTGGATTACACATTTGTGGCAGGCAAAGGCACTGATATCACAACCAAGATCGTGGATGTAGGGTATTCTGGATTGGAATTTAGACCCACAGCCACCTCGGATCACGATCTTCTTTTCAGCACCATCACGATCGGCGCAAAAAATTGAGAAAAATGCTTTTTATCCTTTAAACTGCTTCTCACACTAATCCATTGGAGAAAATTTATGGCCACCCTTACATCCATCACATCATCCCAGCCTCACGCTGTCTCAACAGCACAAGTTTTACAAGCTTGCAATATAGCGATGAATTCTATTGCCCTGACTGCCTTATCTACTATCCCAACGACTGTTCCAAACCCTGATCTGGGCATGTTCAACGAGTGCATGCTTTCCTGCGATCGAATCGATCCTCAAATCCTGAAGTTCATGTGCTATGCTTTTTGTTCTTGGCAGTATCGTTAATTCAGGTACAATGTTGGCATGATTTTCGGAGATGCTGTTTTCATCCCTGATGACAAGGGAGACTTGGTCGCTTTGGCGGGTAAGATTGCCGAGACGGCAGCGCCCTTGCCCCCTCCAACAGATTTGGGGATGACCCTCGTCAAAATGTTGATCAGCCTCCTTGCCCTCGCTCTTTTGCTTTTTGCGAGTTACTGGTTCCTGAAGAGGCTCATCCAGAACCGGCTTCAAAAAGGGGTCGGCAGGCAGTCGATCGAAATCCTAGAGAAGCGGATGATTAGCCCTAAGACTATGCTCTATCTGATCCAGGTTGAAAATAAGAAAATCCTCTTTGCCGAATCGCACCTCGAAGTGAAGGCCCTGGACACCTTCCGCGTCGTCGTCGAGCCGCCTCCAGAGTAGTTCAGGAGCTGTCTTTATTCACAGCTTTGACGATGAGGTGAGGACCATTCGCTTTCAAAACTTGAATCTCAGTCCCTTGATCAATGGCCGACCTCGATAGAGCTTGGAAGCTTTTGTCCTCAATTAAGACCTGCCCTGAAGGCTTCAGGTCAGTGGCCGCAATCCCCGTCTTGCCGACAAGTTCCTTGGGATAAATCAAGGCCTGGAACCCTTCGATCGATTCTCCTGAAGCCGCTTCTTTTTTCGAACCTTTGATCTTCCAAAGCGCGATCCGGATCACGACAAGAGCGGCGCTCAAGAGGGAGGCCGAATAGATGAGGAACGAAAAAGGACGGGGATCCTCCATATGGAAGAAAAAGAGGGATGTCAGGAGGAGCAGCCCTCCCCCGATCGCCATGATGGCGCTGGGGAGAATGAACTCAAGGAAGATCAGAAGAAGTCCTGTTAAGGCCAATGTCCAGACAAAGTACACAAGTTCATTGTATTTCTCTTTTCAATATTACTCAAGGGAAGGAACCGGGGGCAACGTCTGATGCACCGCGCAAAGTAAAAAATTTGTTTGCAGGGAGTAAAATGTCTTGTCTAAAACGCATTTTCCATGTTAAAATCCTTTCCACAAAAAGGCAAATTAAGGATCGAAAATGAACGTATCAACATCTTTTTTTAATGGGGTCGCGAAGTATTCGGATGGATTGATGAATTCAGGGGGAGTATCCAAGGAGTGGGTTTATCATCCGATGAATTGGCAATGCGGAACCTTCGATCACCCTTGGCGGGATCAATGCTTTAAACCGGCGAAAAAGGCTCGAGAGTTTTTTAACGAGCTCCTGCAACCTCTCGAAGCTCACTATGGAAACTGCACTGTTGCCTTGCCAGAATCAAGATATACTATACTTTGTCCATCCAAACAAAACCCTTCCGATATTTTGACTCTGAATGTCAACTGGAATACCATGGGCTTCGAATCGTCAAAAGGATCAGGCAAGTGCTGGTTCCACCCCGGAGTTCGTAATTGGCTGAGCGGTGTCTTAGATGAAAATAGAGCCTTCTTTTGCGAAGCATGGAGTCCTATGGAGAGAAAAAATCGCCTTCTAAACTTAAAGCTGGATGCATATAACTCGGTGACTACTCATAACGTTATCGAATACGACGATTCTCAAAATGGCAAATTCTTTTCTTCAGCTGAAGTCCTCGACATGATCCGTCATCCAGAGCGCTACGCACCCGAAAAGGACGTAGAATTCGATTCCCCTTTCGTTCAATTTGTTCGAAGTTCACCAACCCTTAAAAAATTGGTCGAAGGGAATAATTGGATCAATGCGGATATGGGTGTTGTTGCGATGAAAGCTTTTGCTGCCGCGACAGAATCAAAACCAGAACCTGTGAGCAAACCAGCCACTTCTTGTCCCGAACCCGTCGTTTGTCCAAAACCTGAACCTGTTGCTTGTCCGACGCCAAAGCCCGTAGCTTGTCCAAAACCGGATCCCGCTGATGATCCCATCGCTAAATTAAAAACCTCCACTGAGTCAGCACCAAAACCCACCGCTTGCCCTACTCAACAAAGCACTGGATCTACATTCAGTTGGACAAGCGGCATAGTTGGCATGGTTGTAGGCGCTGTTTCTGCGATAGCATTAAACCGCTTGCTCAAGCCTAAAAAGCAAGCACAACCGCTCCCTATGAATCAACCACATCGCATCAGAAATCAAGCGAACTAAATTGTTTTTGGGGGCTGTGCTTCAGCCCCCCCTCCTCACCTCTCAAAACTACCCGACAATCTTCCGTTTGAAATAGGTGGGCCAGGAAACTGGCATGATGGGGTCTGCCTCTGGGGCGATCTGGTCTGAAAGGGATTCAAGAGAAGCCAGTTCGTCTCGGTAGCCTTTCAATACCCCATGAGCTGTAAAGACGCCTCCGCCATTCGGCATCGCGCCGACGAACCGGAGAAGGTCGTCGAGGATTTCATAGCGTCTCCATTGGAGATTCCGGTCGTCGACGATGCGCGCCCGCCCGAATACGGCGCCGGCGATCTCGCACACTTCATCGCCCGTCAAGGGTGTTGAGTCAGCCGCCCAACGGAAAAAGAGGCGCAGCGTTATGTTTTCAACGACAGCCCTGTCTACATCTTGCTTGCAAGCTCCGCTGTTTCTGATCGCAACCAGGTCTTTATCGAGACGAGCATTCATTTGGTTCTCGACCATTTGGGGAGTGATTCGATCGAAAGACCCATACAGCATCCCAAGCGTCAAAAACGTATCGGCGACGAGGATCATCATCCGTCCCATCTTCCCTTTTCCCTTGGGGTCTTGGAGACTCATCCGCCAATGGGAGTTGCTCTCGGAGAGTTTTTGGCAAAATTCTTCGGCCTTCTCTAAAGCAAGAGACACTTGGCCATCGCTCATGAGATCTTCAGGAATATAAAGTCCGTTATCCGTCTTTGGGTCGTCGTCTAGGTCGCGGAGACCCTCTGACACATAGTCTCTAAGATTGGTGAAAAAATCTTCGACGGAACTGAATTTGCTGCAGAGCTTTTGCGCCCAAGGCTTGTCGAAGCTGATCACAGCATGAAGGTGTTGATCGCTCTCCATTTCGATAGCGTCTTGGATCCGGAGATGGTCTTTAGAGTCGCGCGTATTCTGGTGGTTGAAACGAAGCTCGAATGTGCCGAATTTTTCATAAGCGGGCAAAAGGCCATATTTGAAGAGAGGGTCTCCCGTCGGCCCAGCCCCGTAATAGAATGCGACTTGTTTTCCGTCCAGATCGAACATGTGCCCGGAAAAGTGGGGGTTTTCTTTGCTTCCGTCATAAGAAAGCGGATGAGTGTTTGAATAAAGAGAGTGGATCCCTTTGAGCGGATGGGCCGCCCACCAGATGAGCCGCCCTTCTTTGACAGGCCCTAAAGGGTCGACGTTGAAAGATGGCTTTTTTAGATAATTGGAGAGCAGGTTGGCAAGCTCTGTCGGATGGACCTCGCTAGTTGGCTGCAAATCCTCTTTGCCGAGGCACTCTTTCCCATACGCCCGGAGGGTTTCCGTTCCATCGGTTGCGATAAGTTTGACTGCGAGAATTTGGAGAAAATTCACAGCATAGCAATCGGGGTTGCTCGCCAGATCGCGGTAGGTTTGCATGTTCATCACCTCGCCGATGCTCTCCCGGAGAGAGGCCACATCGAGGGAAAATGAACTCCCCTCCTTTTGGAGGCGCTGGATCTTTTCCTTAATTTGGATCACTTTCTTTGCCAGGACGATTGCGTTTTCCCGATCGGCGTTTTCGCCGAGTTGCTGCACGATATTCGCCGCCAGCTCCCCTTGGGTAAAGCTTCCGAGAACTTTGCCGGGCGTATTCACATCGGCGATTTGACCCAGCCGCTCCCCTTCTACGACAATTTCGAGCCCCTCGGTGAGTTTCTGGATTTGAGCTTTTTCGATTCCTTTATGAAGCGTTTTGTGGTTGTTATAAGATACGGCCTTTGCAATCCCCGCCCACCAAAAATTCAGCGCCGACCACATCAGAATGAAAAGGCTGCCGAACACGAGTTGGACGGCGCTCTTCACCCGCGAGGATACCGCAGGCGCTTTTTTAGACACTTTTTCTTCCAACGGGATCTCTGTGTCCTCGGTTGCCGGCTCCGGCAAATCGACAAGCCCAAGATCTAACGGCTGCTCGGGCAACTCGGTAATCCCTAAATCGGAGAGTGATGGAGGCGGTTGTGTTAAATCAATTGTCATAGAAATAGAATAACAAAAAATGATTTTAAATTCAATATAAAAAACTTAATAATTGTTTATATGGATAATAAAAAATCGACGATTTGATCCGCCGTGAAATCGAGCTCAGTGTCCGTATGGGCCGAAGAGACGAACCAAGCTTCGTGAGACGACGGGGGGAGGTAAATCCCTCGCTCGAAAAGGGTTCGGAATAAGCGGATAAAGAGGCTTTGGTCAAGCTTAGCTAAGTCTTCTTTCGCATGAACCTCCCTTATCCCAAAAAAGAGGGAGAACATCGACCCGCATTGATTGACGCATGCGTTGAGGTTTTTGGCTCGGATAGCTTCTTTGATAGGTCCAGTCACCCGATTGGCTTTTGCCCCAAGAGCCTCATAAAACCCCGGTTTTTCGACTTCCCGAAGCGCCGTAAGTCCTGCAGCCACCGCCACCGGATTGCCCGAAAGGGTGCCTGCCTGATAGACCTCTCCCAGCGGGGCTAGGGCGTCGAGGATCTTTTTCTTCCCGCCGACCGCCGCAACTGGAAAGCCCCCGCCGATCACCTTGCCGAAACAGCTAAGATCGGGCTCTATCCCGAAAAGCCCTTGAGCGCCTTTAGACCCGAGGCGAAAGCCGGTGATCACCTCATCGAAAATCAAAAGCGCGCCCACGCGCAAAGTCTCTTCCCGCAGCATCTCCAAAAATCCAGGGTCGGGCAGGACGACTCCCATATTGCCCGAGACGGGCTCTAAAATCACCGCCGCCAAGGACTCAGCCCGAGGGTCGCTCCGGAAAAAAGAGCGGACCCTTTGGTAATCGTTGAAAGGGAAAACGAGGGTATCGGCTAGGGCTGCGGGATTGACCCCCTTGGAAGTGGCGATCAGGTTGAGGCTTAAGGCGCCAGAGCCTGCTTGCACAAGGAGGGAATCGCTATGGCCGTGATAGTGGCCCGAAAATTTTAAGACTTTTGGCTTTTCCGTAAAACCCCTGGCAAGCCGGAGCGCGGTCATCGTCGCTTCCGTTCCGCTAGAGACAAGGCGCGTTTTCTCTACGGACGGAACAAGCGCGGCGATTTTTTCGGCCATTTCGACCTCGAGATTCGTCGCGATCCCGAAAGACGATCCCCGGCGCATTTGCGCCACGGCCGCATCCACGATGGATGGATGAGCATGGCCCAAAATGAGGGCGCCCCAGCTCATGCAGAAATCGATGTACTGGTTCCCATCCGAGTCGCGGATGCGCGCGCCCGCGCCCGACTCGGCAATCAGCGGCGGCGTCAGGCCAAGCCCTTTGAAGGAACGGACCGGAGAATTCACACCTCCCGGGATGAGCGCGCAGGCTTTTTCATAGATCGCTTCAGATCGAGGTCGTTTCATAAGGCAAGAAGTTTAGCAAAAGTAAAAATTTTAGCAAGAGGCTTCTATAGGGACGGCATGGGTTAAATCGGGATAATCACATACATCAAAGCGCCAACAATTGTCCCTATATATATTTTTATTCAAATAAATCATTAATTAATGTATAATTAATCAAAGGATTTATTAATTATGATTATCACAGATGCAACCCTTGCGCCTCAGCCCCAGGACCCGTCCCTTGAGCAAAGGACAAAGAAAGCGCCGCCCCCCAGAGATGAGGGGACAGATGACATATTCAATAATATAACTAACTCTTTGAGTCAATTTACCCCAAGTGATGCCGCAACTGCATCATTTGCCCATAGGGTTATCACCAATACTCCTGCTGTTTCTGCTGCTAAATCGACACAGTCTATTTTGTCGGAAGGGAATAGCACCTCCGAGGAGCTTGGAAGAGCGACTGTCAAGTCAACCCCCGCCTTTGTGATGAATGATCGGTTGAGCCATCCTGCCGCAAAATATGCTCCTTTGGCGACCTTGGCGTTTATTTTTCCTTTATTGCTTTACGAGGCTGTAAGGGTATTGCTGCAACGACTGATCATGATATTTCTCTATCCAGCGCAGAGCGGATGTCTAAAAAAAATGTACAAGGATCTGGATCCAAATGAATTGAATAAATTCCGAGTGCAGAACGGGAAAGAGTTTGAGAAATTGGGTTATTTCCTGAAAGAAGTTACATTAGAAAGGAATGGGGTTCGCTATGACGGACTCATGATCGGCAAGAAGGATGCGATCGAGAACGGAAATTGGATTTTACAAGCGAGTGGCAATAGGCTGCCGATCGAAGATTCAGTTCATTGTTCACAGATATATGCTCAAGCCGGATTCAATACGCTCTTGATCAACGGCCCGTCTGTTGGACGCAGCGAAGGACACGCGACGCCGCAATCTATGGGAGAGGCGCAGGAAACAGGACTACAGTTTCTTGAAACTACAATTAAAGCCCAAAAAATTGCCCTCGCGGGATACTCGCTTGGCGGAGCGATGATGGGTCAAGCGATTATCCAACATGAATTCCAGAAAGATGTGAAATATTTGGTGATCCAGCAGGCTACATTTGACAGGACATCCAATATTGTAAAACAAAAGATGCCGCCGATTTTAAATAAGTTAGCCGAACAGCTCATTCATTGGACCGGCCTAGAAATGGATAACGTGGAGGCGTCGCGTAAACTGGCGGACCTCGGCATCAATGAAGTGATTATTCAGGCATCGGATCAAGTACCACAAGATGAAGCAAAGATCAGTAAAAATAACTTCAAGACGGATGGCGTCATTCCGGCTCAGGGAAGTCTTGGCTATAGTCTAGTGGAGGGAGGTCTTCCCAACAAAATTTACAAGTTATTCCCCCTAAAGCATGGAGATATGGATACGCTCTTTTTAATAACTATGAATGCATTGAGGCAGAAATACTTCAATTCACCTAATCTATGATCTCTCCTTCAGGGAGACTCGGCGTTAAGGCCCGTGTTTGAATAACTCTCTCCTAAAGGGGAGAGATTCTCCTCCGGTAAGGGGCGGCAAGTTTCTTGCCGCAATTTATCAGATAGCTCGCTTGACCCGGTCCTGAAGGACCGGGATTGCGCCGAGCTGCCGTTCACAAAAACAGAACCTTGCTTTGTAGACATCCTCTTAGGCACAATCCCTACTCATGAGATGGCTCTTACTGCTAGCACCCGCGGTCAGTTTGGCGGTTGTTTACGAGGTGCATTTTGAGGGGCTCGAAGACAAGGCCGCTTTGCGGGCAGTCGTTGACGCCTCGCAGCTCGTCTCTTTGCAAAAACGGCCTCCCGCATCGATTAACGGCCTTCGCTACCGGATGGCTTCCGACGTTCCCGAAATCCTCCGCGTTTTGCGCGCCTTCTCCTATTACGACGCCACTTTGACAACCGACCTCGAAGTCAGGGAAAACGAGCCGATCCAAGTTTACGTGTTCATCCAAAGCGGACCGCCGTTCAAGCTCGCCTCCTATGAGGTGTTTAACGGCGACTGCAAGCAGCTTGCCGAGATCCCGAACTGCCGCCCTTTCACGCCAAAAGAACTTGGCCTGGAACTCGGCAAGCCCGCCCATTCGGTCGAAATCGTGAATGGGGAGCTGAATCTCTTGACGGCACTTTCCAAGTGCGGCTATCCCCTCGCCTACATCGACAAAAGGCGCGTCGAGGTCGACATGTCGGACCAGACGGTCCATGCTGCGGCTTGCATCCACGAAGGGCCGCTCGCGAAATTCGGGCCGTCGACTTTTTTTGGGCTCAAAGGGATCAAACCCCGTTTCATCGACTCGAAAATCGGATGGAAAGAGGGAGAAATTTACGATTCCGACCTCATCGTAAAGACGCAGGAGCGCCTTTTGAAATCGGAGCTTTTTTCTTCCGTCTACATCACTCATGGCGAGGCGTTGGATGAGCGGGGAGAGCTTCCGATCAAGCTCCGCTTTTCCGAAGCTCAGCACCAAAGGGTCAGCGTCGGCGGATTCTATGGGACGGTCGACGGCCCCGGCTTTACGTTCGCTTGGACGCACCGCAATATCGGCGGCATGGGAGACACTCTCAGCACGAAAGGCGACGTCTCCAAAAGATTCATCGCGGGCAACATCACGTATAAAAAGCCCGACTTTCTCACCTTCGACCAAACGCTCAGGGCCTTTGCCGAGCTCTCGCGGGAAAATATCAAGGCCTACCTGGCTTTCATTTACCGCGGCGCAAGCTTCATCGACCGAAAGCTCAGTCCGAAAACGAATTTTTCTGTCGGGTTAAAAGCCGAGCACATCAACGTCTCCGATTCGGCCTCGAACGGCACCTATCTTGTCCTCGGCCTTCCCCTCTTCATCCGCTACGACAACTCCGACAATTTCCTCGACCCGACGCAAGGGCTCTCGATCGTCTATTCGGCAACGCCTTACCAGTCCCTTTTCCATTCGAACGAGCATTTCGTCAAACAGCGTTTGACGACCTGCTTCTATGCGCCTTTAGGAACGCCGAATTTTGTGCTCGCCTTTCGCACTCAGTTCGGATCGATCGCTGGAACGGAGCGGGAAAACGTCCCCATGACCAAGCTATTTCTCGGCGGATCGGAAAACGAGCTGCGCGGCTACCGGTACAAGACGGTGAGCCCTTTGAATGCCCACAACAAGCCGTTCGGGGGGCGCTCCGCGGTCTATGCGACCGCGGAGATCCGTTGGAAGCTGACGAAAACGATTGGCCTTGTCCCGTTTGCCGATTTCGGCACCGTCACTTTTAAACAGTATCCGGATTTCACGGCAAAATGGTTCAAATCGGTCGGCGGCGGTTTCCGCTATTTCAGCTTCTTCGGCCCGCTCCGTTTCGACATCGGCTTCCCCTTGGATAAGAGAAAGGGACTCGATCACAACTTCCAAATTTACGCTTCGGTAGGACAAGCATTCTGATGAGAAAAATCCAAATCACCCTAATCGCAATCGTCCTCTTCGCTGTTTCCCTCATGCTGGCGCTGCAGAGCGACTGGGCTAGGATGCTCGCTCAAAAATTCCTCAAAGACGCTTTGAGCGAGTCGGGCTATAAAGTCGAGATCGGCAAATTCGAAGGGACGCTCCCTCACGCCATCGACCTCCAAAACGTCCAAATCGAGTCCGATACGCTAAATATTTCAATCCAATCGCTCGAAACAAAGATTTCGCTTCTTGCCCTTTTGAAAAAAGAGCTCCTTTTTACCAATGTCTTTGCAACGGGCATCTCTTATCAAATCAAACCCGGAGCAGCCCCTACTTTTGGCAAAGGAAAAGGGCTCTCGTTTTCGGTGCGGATCAAGCATTTCCAATTGGAAGATGTCGAAGTGTCCGTTGGAGGGTTAGCGAATTTCGAGGGCGCGCTTCGTTTAGGGAAACGGAGCCGCGATCTTTATCTCAACATCACGGCAGCAAGGCCCGGCTTTCCAGGCTCCTTAGCGCATGTCACTGCCTATTTGGACGAGGCCGGAGCGGTCCGGCTCAAAGGCTCTTTGAAATCTCCTACCCTAAAGGCCATCCCGCTCACATTTCCCATCGATGCCGCCGTCGATTTGGAGTTCGGCTTGCGCGGGAAAAACCAACTCTTCGGCCATGTCTCGGGAACCGTCTCTCCCCATTCGATCCCCGTAGAGCCCTTAGCGCCCTGGGCAGAGAAAGATTGGAAAATCGATTCCCGCATTGCGCTGAAAACAGGCTGGGAGGTAAGCCGCTTCGTTGCAGTGGCAGATCATGACACGATCAGCGGCAGCGCGAAATTTTTTCGAAACGGAACATTCGATGAGGGGGTCTTCGCTGTAAAATCGGTGGCTCCCGAAATGGCCTTGAAATTCGAGATGAAAGAAACCGAAGAGGGCCTGGCCGTTAAGGGAAACGGAAATACGGCAAGGGTTCAGTTCGATTCTCTTGTGTTGAACAACCTGCAGGCGCATGCGGAGTTTCTATGGAAAGACAATTCTATGAAAGGGAGCGGCGTTGCCGCAGCAACGGTGGAGGGGAAAACCTGGAAAGGGAAAACCGATTTTGCGTACGTGAACGGCGGCTCACTTTCTTTGACGAGAGGCTCTCTCCAAAGCCCTTTTGCGAGTGCGACAGGAGATCTGGAGATCCGTAAAGACAAAATCCTCATCGGGCAAACGGAGGTGGATGTAGAAAATCTCCAAGACCTCCCCTTTAGCCTTTACGGGGGCCTTTTCGGCAATGTGCAGGGAAAGATCGACTGGCTCGTATTGAATGGGAAACAAGTCATGACGGCCGATTTGACCGCCTCCGGCATCTATTGGAAGGACTTTTTTGCGCAAAAGGTAAAAATCGACGCGTCGATCATCGCTCCTTTTGAGGACCCGAAGGGAAGAGCCGAATTTCTGGCCGAAGAGGTCAAGTGGCGGCAGATGTTCCTCGATCGCTTACAGGTCGAGACCCTCATTGGGGGCGCGAGCTGGCCCTTTGCGATCGCTATGAAGGGAACGTGGAAGCGGCCTCTCGAGTTCAATCTCAGCGGCACTTGGCATTATGGCGACTCCCGTTTCAACGCGTGGCTGCAAACGGCTTCCGGGTCTTTCTACAATCATCCGGTCGCTCTCAGAAATGAGGTCGAATTCGAGTTTGCGAAGAGCATCTTCAGGGTCAACGGCCTTGACCTCTCAGTCTCGGATGGCAGGGGGCATTTCAACATGCGCGAGATCGAAAATGAACTGTCGGCCGAGCTCATCTTGGAAAAATTTCCACTGGATGTCCTTTCGCTCAATCCTTTCGACGTGACGATTACCGGAAACACTGACCTCACGCTCTCCGTCCATGAAAAAAACGGCAAAGTCGAAGGGACCCTAAATGCCGCGGTCCATCAAATGGAGGTTGCGGCGGCCGGGCAAACAGGCGAAATCACTCCTTTGCCAGCTTCAGGTCATCTTAAAGGCCGGTTCGACAGAGAGCGGCTCGACCTTGATGGCGCCTTTGACATTCAGGGCGCGCCGCTGATGAACGTTCATTTATCGATCCCGATTGCCGTCGAGCTGATGCCGCTTCGCGGCCATCTCGTCTATGACCAAAAGGCCGAAGGGCATCTTGCCCTGAAAGGGAGAATCGAAGAAATTCTCGACTTCTTCGATCTTGGCACCCATCGCATCGAAGGGGACATCGCAGCAGATCTCGCCTTGAAAAACACTTTGCTCGAGCCTGAAATCAAAGGAAACGTCCATTTTGAAAACGGGACGTACCAAAATTACCTGACCGGCACCCGCCTTCTCAATATTGCAGCGGATGGCCACGCATCCGGAGATCGGTTCACCCTCGATTCTTTCACGGCAAAAGAAGGCAATGGGTCCCTGACGGCGGCAGGCTCAATCGATCTTCGTCCCAAAGAGGCCTTCCCGTTCCGCTTCGAGGTCTCATTTACCCGTTTCAATATCGCGCAAGTCGACCTCGTATCCGCCGAGGCCGAGGGGAAGATTCAAATCGAGGGCAACTGGAATGGCGCGACAGCGAAAGGAAGCGTCGAGGTCATAGAGAGTGATCTCAATGTCCCGGACCGCGTTCCCCGCTCCCTTCCCAATCTCGTCGTCGTCTACCGCAACGCGGTGAAACCAGTCCCAGAGCCCCATCTCCCTCAAAAAGCGCCCTACCCCCTGCATCTCGATTTAAATATCGCAGCGCCCCAGGCGATCCACATCTCTGGCCGCGGCCTCGATTCCGAATGGAAGGGAAATTTTCATCTCGGCGGCACCTATACAGCATTGCAGGCGGAAGGGAAGCTCGAGCTGATCAAAGGGGAATTTGTCTTTTCCGGCCGTAGATTCAAGCTGCAAGACGGCGCCCTCACCTTCACTGGCAAAGAAAATGAGATGCCCTACCTCAACCTTACGGCGCAAATGGAGGTCAAGGAGATCTCCATCACAGCGCGCCTGAAAGGCCCTCTGAACCAACCGCAGCTCACCTTGCAATCGGTCCCTCCGCTCCCTCTTGGCACCATCATGTCCTACCTCCTTTTCGGCCAGGAACTGGCCGAGATCAACAGCTTCCAAGCCTTTCAACTCGCCAATTCCCTCGCGTCGCTGGCAGGAGTCGGTCCCGACGTCCTTGAAAACACGCGGAGGGCGCTTGGCGTCGACCGGCTCAATATCGTATCGGTCCCGAGCGGAGAACCCGGAGTCGAAGACACGATTGCCCTTCAAGTCGGCAAATACATCAGCGAAGGAGTTCTCATATCCCTGACCCAAGGGGCAGAAGAATCCTCGACCAATATAAATATCGAGATCGAACTGAAAGGCGGCTGGGCGGTCCTGCTCGAGAGCGATCAGAGGCAAGAGCAGGGCAAAGCCACGATCAAGTGGAATCATAATTACTAAGTCTTGCGTTATTTAACCTCATTGTTGTATGATTTTAGACTTCTTAACTACAACTTAATAAATGAGATAGGATTCAAAAAATCCTTCGTATAGCAGGAAAATTCCCTGGGAACTATATTGGAGCTGCCCTTAAGCAGTTATATTAGAATAATTTGAGGAGTCGAGGATGACACGAGTAAACGTGGTGGAAAGAACCGGTCCAAAGGAAGAGACTAACCTTGAAGAACCCGTCCGTTTGGCGGATTTGCAAGGGAGCGATCCTACAGTCAGAACTCATACCACAGCTTCCCGCGCGCTAAATGAAACCGACCAGCCGCAAAGCGGAGACCGGATCGAGGAAGGAAGAGTCACTCCCCCGCCAGTCAGAGCGATGGCAGTCGAGAATGCGGCCTCTAGCGCAGGCGTTGGGACTGGAAAGCGGATGCCCGACTTTGCCTTTGCCGTGATTAAAGTGGCGACGGCTAGAGAGGCCTATGGGTCTGAAAAGCTGAAAGCCTTGGCGGAGCAAGTCAGAGAGCAATTGAAAGACGTCGATTATCTCCTCGACCTAAGCAGCGAGCTGACCGCCCTGCCTGATAAAGACTCTCACGACGTAACCGATAAAATGAAGGACATCATCGGGCGGCTTGAGGTGCATAAGATCCAAGTTTGGAAAGGGGGCCCCAAACTCAGTAAAGAGAACTTAAACGAGATGAAAGCGCAGATCGGCTCGCAAATCGACAAACTCCGCACCTCCATCCAGACGAAGATCAGCACGGAAATCCAGCCTGAAGCAAACAATTTGCAATCGATCATGAACATCGTCCAGCAGATCATCCAGTCGGATGCCCGCTTGAAAAGAAAAACCGCCGAGATTCCCAGATAGGGAGATAGGCTCATGGATTTATTGAAGGAAGGGAAAGGGCTCCTCTCTGAAAACGATGTCGAGTCTTTTTACTTTCTCGCCTACTCCCACTACAATAGCGGGCAATGGACGGAAGCGGCCGACATCTTCCGCCTCCTCTGCACCCGAAGGCCTTTGGACCCTCGCTTCTGGTTCGGCTTGGGAGCCTCCCTTCAGGAAGGAGGGAGCTTCTTCGACGCGCTCCACGCCTGGGCGATGGCGGCTTTACTGAAGAAGGAGGATCCCTATCCTCATTTTCATGCGGCAGAGTGCTACTTTTCCTTGGGCCAGCATGAAGAGGCAGCAAAAGCATTGAAAGAGGCAGCGTTGAAGATGGAAACGAACCACCCCTTGGAAGAGAGAGTCTCTCTTTTGAGACAGCAATGGAAAGTCGCATGACCATTAGTACACTAGATTGGGATGACCTGGATCGTTTTGCTATTCAAGGCGTGCCCGATTTGGCCGCGTTGCAGCCGCTGAAAGCCATCCAGGCAGCACCTATCCAGAGCGGCCATTCCGCAGTTTCATCGATCGGAAGAGCCGATGAAGCGGATCGCCCTACCCATCTCCGCCCTCGCCTTGAACCTCCCAAACAGCATTACATGCTCGATCTTCTCCATCTGCATCAACAAGTGGAAGGAACCACTACGAAGGAACTCACCGTCTTCAAAGAGCAGTCGAATCTCGACATCGCGCAAATGGATAAGCTGGAAAGTGAAAAAAATGAAGCCTTGAGAAAATATGCCGAAGAGTCGGCGTCCCGGGGGTCTTGGAACGTCCTATCGAATGTCGCCCAGTATCTTGCGGCGGGGACCTCGATTGCGGTCGGGGTGACGCTGGGGGGCTGGGGAACCTTGCTTGCCCTTTCCGGAGCCTGCGGCCTTAGCTATCGGGCGATCCGCGATACGGCTGGCTGGCAATCGGTAGCGAGTTGGTTTTCAAAGTCGGTCGAAAATCAAAAGAAACTCGTCCAACGGATCGAGATGGGGTTTCTCGCCGTTGAACTGGGGACGGGGCTTGCCGGCGGGATGGGCTCTTTCTTGACGGGAGCGCATTCAGCCTTGGCCAACGCTGCGAGGCTCGACAACACAAAAAAATTGGTCGCGACCATTCAGGCGACGAGCTCGTTTATGACCTCGACGTCGAAACTCGGCCGGAGTGTGATCGAGAAACGGACCGCGGATCTCCAAGCTCGGATGAGGCGGATCGATTCAGAGGCCGAACGGATCCGGATGGAGATGAGCCAGCAAGCGACATCAGCCCGCAACATGATCGACATGGCGCAGTCGGTCGGCCAGGAAATGCATAAAGCGATCGCAGCGTCGGAAATTCAAGATTTATAGGAGGGGATAATATATGCCAAATATCACAGTCAATACGAGAGAGGTTCATCTGGGGGTCAATATAGACTCCAAAGACAAGGAACAAAAAGTCCAGTTCAACTACATCGTCGAGCTCCAAAAACTGGTGGCTCAAATCCTAAGTGAGCTCGGGCGCATTTCGGCAAACGACCATGAATCGCTCGAAAAGATGAAAAATAAATATATGGATGCAAGCCTTAGGAACGCGGATCTTCAGACGCAGCTTGCCAAAGCGAACATGAATATCAGCTTCGTCTCGTTCGCAGTCAATTGCACCCGGCTCTTTTTGCCCAACGCGGATGACAAAGAGATCGTCCAGCTCATCTCGAACCAATCGAACAATTTAGCCGGCATGTACACGGCAGGCATCCAGTCGCAGATGAGCGAGTCGAGCATGGAGAGTCAGCTTGAGCTTGAGAAATACAGAACCAAAACGGCTTCGAAGCAGTCGGATGGCAACGCGAAGCAAGACTACATGTCGCTTCTGCAATCCGTCGGGGAAAATCAGAAGAGCGCCAGCCGCGCTAGTGTATAGCGCTTTTCTACATCCAATGGTCGTTTTTTGTTGTAACAATTTTAAGAGATCGCGGCAAGAAGAGCGCCCCTCATGGACTTATGGTGAGATTTGGCAAATAATGGACCAAAGACGCAAGGCCGGCGGGGGTGATGCGATGGCACCCATGCCGGCCTAGCTTCCTGAGCTTTGTCAAACCTCTCAGGCTCTGCAACCCGGCATCGGTGATTCGATCGCACCATGTCAAGTCTAACTTCTCGAGCTGTGACAAACCTGCCAGGTGCTGCAGCCCAGCGTCGGTGATTCGAACGCACCATGTCAAGTCTAACTTCTCGAGCTGTGACAAACCTGCCAGGTGCTGCAGCCCAGCGTCGGTGATAGGGCACCGTGTCAGGTATACCTTCTCGAGCTCTGATAAACCTGCCAGGTGCTGCAGCCCAGTATCGGTGATAGGGCACTCTGACAGGTATACCTTCTCGAGCTCTGATAAACCTGCCAGGTGCTGCAGCCCAGCGTTGGTGATAGGGCACCGTGTCAGGTTTAGCTTCTTGAGCTTCGACAAACCTGCCAGATGCTGCAGCCCAATGCCGTTGATGCGATTGTCCGATAGATTCAACTCCTTAAGATTTGTCAAACCTGCAAGGTATTGCAGCTCGTCGTCATCGAGAAAGCCCTCCGTCAGGTGTAGCTTCTTGAGATTTGTCAAACCTGCAAGGTGCTGCTGGAGTCCGACACCGGTGATTCGAACGCAGTGTGCCAGGCCTAACTTCTCGAGCTTTGTCAAACCTGCAAGGTGCAGCAACCCGGCGTCGGAGATAGACCATCCTGTCCGGAGGTCTAGCTCCTTTAGGTTTGACAAACCTGCCAGGTGCTGCAGCCCAGCGTCGGAGATAGGGGACCATGACAGATTTAGCTTCTCTAGATTTGTCAAACCTGCCAGGTGCTGTAGCCCAGCGTCGGTGAGATAAAGACAAACGCTTGCATTAATTTTATTAATATTAGGAAAGCGGGCAATAATGCCTTGAAGCTCCGCATCAGTAATGTTGCTGTTTGATAAATCCAGCTCGATCGGTTTTGTACGGAAAGGTGCTAAAGGTCCATTGAATGCTATTATTTCTCTAATCTCACCTATGAAAATCGGTTTCCCTTCTCTCACTTTATCTGCAAAACGATGGTATGCGGCCGCATAAGGGTTTTTAGCCCTGAGTTGTGCCTTGTCTACCAAGGCGAGATTTTCGATATCTCTCCGTGGTAAATGTTTCTGGACTTCCACCAACATGTCTTTTGGCATTGTAGAAAGGGTGGGCATGGGCCTTTCTGGTTTTCTTACGGCCCGCAAACAGCGGCTCACGAAATCAGGCATCCAGGCGAGCGCTTGTCCCATTACAGTAAGTCCCGCAATGGTCACAGGATGAGAAACCCCTAGATAACGGACGGCCATTCCTGTGAGGATCGCGCCAGCCCCCATTTTGGCTGCTGTGGTAAAATGTATCGTCATAAACCTCCGTTTTATCCGGATAATTATAATAAAAATGAACATAAAAGCAAATAACTTACTGATCTCTAAGAGTTATTTTAAAAATATCCGATCTGTGAAGCACCAAGCCAAAGAGGTCTGGAGGGGATCCCGAAAATATCGGGATGACCAACCGCTTCGACTTCCATGATTGAACCTGCCCCGTTCGCTCTAGCAAAAGCCTAAGTTTGACCTGAAACGGGTCAATCTTTACAATCAGAAGATGGAGCCTACATGATCGCCCTTGTCCGCAGGCACTCGTTCCGCTATTTGGAAATGGTCGGAGAATACGTCTCCCTCGTGATCGACGTCTTTGGAGCCGCCATCAGGAAGCCGCCTGCTTGGTGCTTGGTCCGGGAGCATCTTTTCCACATCGGCGTCATGTCGTTATCGGTCGTGGCGATCACCGGATTTACCACCGGCTTCGTTTTGGCGGCCCAATCGTTTTATCAGCTTGGAGAAAAGGGGCTCTCGGGCGTCACGGGAGTTTTAGTGGGCAAGGCGATGATCACGGAGCTCGGGCCTATCCTGACCGCCTTCATGGTGACCGGGAGGGTCGGGTCGTCTATGTGCGCCGAGCTTGGCTCCATGAAAGTGACCGAGCAGATCGACGCGATGCGCTCGATGGCCGTCAACCCTAATTCCTATCTCGTGGCGCCCCGCTTTCTGGCAGGCATCTTCATGATCCCGCTCCTCACCCTTTTCAGCACGATGATGGGGATTTTCGGAGGCTATCTGATCGCCGTCACCCTCTTCAATATGTCGCCTGCGAGCTATTTCGACCCGATGCAGATCCACATCAGCCTGTTCGATGTCGCAAGCGGCACCATCAAATCCTTCATCTTCGGCGTTCTCCTCGTCACCGTCTGCTGCTACAAAGGGATGAAAACGACCGGAGGAGCCGCCGGCGTCGGCAAAGCGACGACCCAAAGCGTCGTAACGAGCTATATTTTGATCCTCCTTTCCGATTTTCTCCTTACGATGTTGCTCAACCTCATCAATCAAGAACTGAAATATAGCTGGATGCAATGATCCGAATCCGAGACCTTTGGAAGCGATACGGGTCGATCGACGTTTTGCGCGGGCTCAACCTCGATGTCCATACTGGGGAGATCCTGGTGATTTTGGGACGCTCCGGGGTGGGCAAAAGCGTCTTGCTCCGCCATATCATCGGCATCGAAAAACCAGACCTGGGTTCGATCGAGGTC
>CAYTXY010000003.1:0-29225 GCA_964441355.1 uncultured bacterium | reverse complement strand
GGAACAAATTTTTTATCTGCAATCGCGCGGGCTTTCCAAAGATGACGCGATCAATATGATCGTCAATGGTTTTTGCAAAGAAGTGATCCGGGAGCTTCCGCTCGAATTTGCAGCCGAGGCGCAAAAGCTCCTCGCCTTAAAATTGGAGAATTCTGTCGGATGATCGAAATACGGGATTTACAAGTTGATGTCGCGGGCCAAAGAATCCTCAAGGGATTGAGTTTGACCATCGAGAAAGGGGAGATCCACGCGATCATGGGGCCGAACGGTTCCGGAAAATCGACGCTGGCCCGCGTTTTGGCGGGACACCCTGCCTATGAAGTGACGGGCGGGGAAATTTGGTTCAAAAAGCAAAACTTGCTCGAGATGGCTCCGGAAGAAAGAGCCTGCGCGGGGCTTTTCATGGGTTTCCAATATCCGCTCGAGATCGCCGGCGTCTCCAACAAAGAGTTCCTTCGCACGGCTTTGAACGCGCAAAGGAAGGCAAAAGGGATGGAGATCCTCTCCGACACCGACTTCGAAACGCTTCTTGACGCACGGATGGCCCAGATGGAGATCCGCCCTGAGTTCAAGGAGCGCAACTTGAACGAAGGATTTTCGGGAGGGGAGAAAAAACGAAACGAGATCCTGCAGATGGCGCTCTTCGATCCCGACTTTGCGATCCTCGACGAAACCGATTCGGGTTTGGACATCGACGCGATGCGCATCGTCGCCCGCGGCGTCAACCAAATGCGCCGGTCCGATAACGCTCTTCTTCTTATCACCCATTACCAAAGGCTGCTCGATTTCATCCGGCCCGATTTCGTCCATGTCTTAAGCTCTGGGACGATCCTACGCAGCGGGGGGGCGGAACTTGCCCTCGAACTCGAAGAAAAAGGCTACGCGCCGTGCAGCAGCTAGACCTTGAGGGTTATTTCGAAACTTTTTTCGATCCGAAAGAGAGCCTTGCAGCCTTTCGTAAAAAAGCCTGGGACCGTTTTTTGGAATTGGGACTCCCCCGGCCCAAACAAGAGGCTTTTCAATATTTTCCTTTGGAAAAGCTAGAGATCCCACAGCCAGCATTGGCGCCTATTGACGCTGGGCCCGCGGCAGCCCCCCATTCTCTTCTCTTTTCCGATGGCTTTTTCCAAAAAGCCAATCTGCCGGCGCCGCTCGTTTGCCTGAAATGGGACGCCGCCATGCTCGTCTATGGGGTTTTTCTCCAGAACCGCTTTAGCCGTTCCTTAAAAGAGGAAACCGACCCTTTTGCCGCGATGAATGGGGCGTTTCAAGGCAAAGGGGCGTTTCTTTATGTGCCTCCCGGCACAATGATAGAGGAGCCGATCGAGATCCACCACCATACTAAAACCCGGCAAATGGCAACGCCTCGGCTCCAGATCGTTCTCGGCAAAGGGGCCAGAGTTCAGATCGTCCAGAGGGCCTATGGCGGAGATGTTGGTGCTTTTTGCAATTCCCATATCGATGCGGGGCTGGACGCGGGGGCCTCTCTTACCTTCGTCGATGCCCAAAATTGGCATGAAGGGACAACCTGCTTTCAATCTTTCCGCTCCACCCTGAAAAGGGACAGCCGACTTCGCATCCTATCGCTTTCCAAGGGCGCAAAACTCATCCGCTCTTCGATCAAGGTGCAGCTTCTCGAGGAGAACTCCGAAGCCCTTTTGCAAGGGCTGAATCTGCTGGACGCCGATTTGGAGAGCCATGCTCATGTTCTGGTCGAGCACGTCGCGCCCCATTGCCGCTCGCGGCAGCACTTCAAAGGGATCCTTCGCGGCAAAAGCCGCTCGAGTTTCGAAGGGAAAATCTTTGTCCGCCCGGAAGCCCAAAAAACCGAGGCCTATCAACTCTGCAATTCACTCCTTTTGAGCGATGAGGCAAAGGCAATTGCAAAGCCGAACCTCGAGATTTTCGCAGACGATGTCAAAGCGTCCCACGGCGCGACCCTGTCTCAATTCAATGTGGAAGAGCTTTTTTATCTCCGCTCGCGGGGACTGGACCGAGCTTCAGCTGAAGAGACGCTTGCCGCCGGGTTTTGCCAGGAAATTCTGAATGCCGTCCCTCCAGGAATCAGATTATGATGCGAGAAGCCTTTCCTATTTTTTCCCATCATCCGGAATTGATTTATCTCGATACGGCGGCCACCGCTCATAAACCCCGCTCCGTCATCGACGCGCTCGCCCATTTTTATGCAGCTGAATACGCCACTGTCCACCGTGCGATTTACCGCCCCTCCCTCGAGGCGACGGAACGGTATAACGAAACCCGCGAAACGGTCCAAAGGTTCATTAATGCGAGAGAGGCCTCGGAAATCGTCTTTACCCGCGGCACGACCGACGCCATCAATCTCGTTGCCATGAGCTACGCGAAAAACTCTCTAAAGCCTGGCGATGAGATTCTGATCTCGGTCATGGAGCACCACTCGAATCTCGTTCCCTGGCAGATGGTGGCAGAACAAACAGGAGCAAAGCTGAAATTCATCCCAGTCGATGAGCGAGGCATTCTTCAGTGGGAAAATACCATCGGTCCGAAAACGAAAATCGTCGCTCTGGCCCACGTCTCAAACGTAACGGGGACAATCAATCCCATCGCCGCTATCGCCCGCGCGGCCCATGCCGTCGGAGCCATCCTTCTCGTGGACGGAGCGCAAGCCGCACCCCACATGATTGTCGATGTCCAAAAACTGGGCTGCGACTTCTATGCTTTCTCGGGACATAAGTGCTATGGTCCGACCGGGATCGGCATCCTCTACGGGAAAAAAGAACTTCTCGAAAAGATGCCTCCTATCCAAGGGGGAGGAGATATGATCGCCCGCGTCGACCTTGACCGGACAAGCTACGCGGCCCCGCCCCTTCGGTTCGAGGCGGGCACGCCGCTCATCGGAGGCGTGATCGGTTTGAAAGCAGCGCTCGACTTTATCGAAGACATAGGACGCGATAAGATCGCGTACCATGAAGACGCGCTTCTTCGCCGCGCTGCGGGACAGCTTGCTGAGATTCCGGGTTTGCGGATCATTGGCACATCTCCCGACAAGGGGCCCATTCTGACGTTCCAAATCGATGGCGTCCATCCTCTTGATCTCGCCACCTTCCTCGACTTGAAAAACATCGCCATTCGAAGCGGCCACCTTTGCGCCCAGCCGGCCATGCGCGCCTTCGGGCTGGAGGCGGCCGCCCGCGCATCTTTTGGCCTCTACAACACGCACGAAGAAGTAGACAGGTTTTGTTTAGCGGTAAAGATGGCCGCCAATAGTTTAAATAAATAATTTTTATCACAGAATCTATTTTAATTATAACATTTTATATAATTTTATTTAAAAATTGGCTTAATTTGTTTATTATTGTAAAATGAAACCATTCAAAAGCAGGAGTGTTAAACATGACAGCAATTAATTCATTAGAAAAAGTTAATTCTCTTTCTCAATTACCTCGAAGAGTTCTGCGGGTCTAGAAGAAACGGCGCCATTCAATGCAATTCCATCTTCATCAGGAGCGTCGATGCGCAGGATGAAAGCATCTGAGACGATAGCCGTGGCTTTGAGAGAGGCTGCTCTTCCAAAAACGATTGGCGAAGTTGATTTCAGCAAGAAAAAGCATGTTGATACGAATGTAACTGTCAAAACAGGATATGGGGTCGTTTATAACGAGAAGTACGGCAACAGCTGGATAATGCACCGTGGCGGGGAGGGAGAAGACCTAAGCATTTTCGGTATTGTGGTGATGCCTGGCAGGGACTTTATCGAAACAAAGATTGCAATCGACAAAGATCCTTCTAAAACTTACGCGTTGGAGCTGAATCACCTTTCTGCTCTTTGCGAAGGGAAGCCTCTTGCCAAAATCACAATCGAGGTCAATGGCAAAGTCGTTAAAGCGGGCCACAAGCCAAATAGTGGCAATTACATCATTGAGCAATTCGATCTTACAGAATATGTAATCAATGGCAATAATACGATTAAGTTAAAATTTGATAATGATTCGCGCAGCTGTTACTGGATCAATCACTTAAGCGTTTTAGAATCATGATTTCTTACTCTCCCCATTTTTCAATGGGGAGTTTTTCTATTTAATCGAAAGCACCTTTCCGCCTGTCAGATTCACGAGGTGCGAAGAGTCCAGATTGAAAACGGCGTGGGGCGTGCCGGCCGCTGCCCATAACTCTTGAAGCTTCAGCAAATCCTCATCGATGAACGTTTCGAGTTTGTTCGCATGACCCACCGGCGGGATCCCCCCGATCGCAAAGCCGGTTGCCTCGCGGGTAAAGTCGGCGTCCGCCTTGACGATCTCTTCTTTGCAAGCCGCCGCGATCTTCTCCGGGCTGACCCGGTTGGCCCCGCTTGCAAGGACGAGGATGGGACGATTTGTCGTTTTCGTTTTGAAAATCAGCGACTTTACGATCTGGGCCACTTGGCACCCGATCGCTTTGGCCGCCTCTTCAGCCGTCCTCGTGCTGTCAGGCAGTTCGATCACTTTCGTTTCGATCCCTTTTCGTTTCAAAAAGTCTTGGATGTATTGCGCATTCTTGCTTAGCATGTTACTTCCAGAGTGAAAATTTTCTTGTCATTTCGGAGACCTTGTCCCAATCGCCGAATAAGACGATCCCATAATAAATCAGGTCGGCCTCTTTGGTCCCTTTGGTCCGCTCCAGCTGTTCGACAAAGGATCCGCCCGTCATCGTACTCGTAAAATCGACGAACTGGATCCCCGCTGCTTGTGCGCTTTGCCTTGTGGAACGGATCTTATTCGAATTGGCTTTCAAGATCATGAACGGCATTTCGGAAATCGATGGATGGCTTCCGCCATCTCCATCGATATAGTCTGTCAGCCGCAGCGGCTCCGTGCCGATGACAGATCCGAAACCGATGCACATGTGTGCCAGGGCATTCATGATGATCCCCGGCTCTATTTTCTCGTTCATCAGGGCGACTAATTTGTTTGCAAATTGCATGTTTTTTCTCCTTTAAACTTTTTGTACTGCAGTTTTACGGATCGGCATCCAGGCCAAGTAGACCGCGACGAGGGTAGCGGCCGCAAGCCAGCCCCAACGGATGAGGGAGGCAAAGTCGAAATGGAGCGCTTCCTGCCATAAGTTGCCGAGGAGGATCGTGGAGAGGACAAAGGGGGCGGCGGCTTTTAGGCAAAAGGTGAAGAAATTGGGCTCAAAGCCAAGATCCCTTCTGTACGCAAAGGCATAGAGAAGCGCCAGTCCGCCGATCAGCATATTGGTCCCTAAGACCATGGGCGCGAGCGCGTCGATCAGATGGGATGCGTTGCCCATGCAGAAAAAGAGCGAGAGCGCCATCAAGATGGCAAGAGTGGCTGAAACGGCCTTTTGACGGGTCGTCTTGAACTCCACCTCGACATTGCCCGCGATGCTCTCCACAATCGAAAAGACGCCGGTGATCCCTGCGATGAAAACAGAAAAAAAGAATACGGTTCCCAAAAGCTCCGACCAAAAGGGTCCGAACGTTTTGAGGATTTTTGGAAAGAGGATGAAGCCGATTTCGAAGGTCGAATCGGTGGTGAGGATCTTTTCGAAAGGGACGCCTTGCACGTGGCTGATATGGGCGATACAACCGAAGATCGCGGAGCCGGCAAGAAACGACATGATAAAATCGCCGAGCGCCACCTGGAACATGGCGCGGCCGATGTTGGCGATTTTCCCTGTGTGGCGCGAGTATCCGACCACGATCCCTAAACCGAGAGAGAGGCTAAAGAAAAGCTGGCCGAACACGTCGCGCCATAAACTGAAATCGAGCAGTTTTTGAAAATCAGGCTTCAAATAATAGACCCAACCCTGGATCCCGCCAGGCAAAAGGCAAACGGCAAAGGCGAATATGAGCACCAAAATCGCCAAGGTCGGCAGAAAAAAGGAGCAGATACGCTCGATCCCGTCTCTGACGGAGCGGCGCAGGACGAGCCACGAGACGATTCCCACAGCACCGGTGGCTAAAAAGGTGAGAGTGGAAAAGGGGCCCCAAACTTTCACACTTGGAGTCAGGTGCAAAAACCTCTGAAGAAAGAAGGATTGCGTATCCTCGGGAATAGCGCCGGCGGCTGAAAAATAGGTGTAGGCGACCGAGTAGCCGGTTAAAACGATGTAAAACGCGCCGATCGTCAAACAGGCGAGGACAGAGAGCCAGCCGAGGGTTTTTCCTGCCCGGCCCCAGACGAACGCATAGCCCGAGACAAGGGGAGTTTTCCACCTGTGGCCGATTTTACCCTCCAAAATCAGGAACGGGATGCCGATGGTAAAAAGGGCGATGGCATAGGGGATTAGGTAAGCGCCGCCGCCGTTTTTATAAACTTTTGCGCTAAAACTCAAAATATTGGCGAATCCGACCGCGGATCCGATCAGCGACCAGACGAAACCCGCTTGCGACTTCCAGGTAGTAGATAAACTTTCAGACATGAGGCTTCTCTCCTTGTTTTTCATGTTTTGGTTCGAAAATGGTGTGAAAGAAAATTTTATTATTTTTAGCCGGGGTGGCTAAGAAGGAGAGAACGAAGGAGGAGAGATGAATAATTTGTCATGCGCCCATGATAAGGAGACGCCTTATATTAATCAAGCTTTTGCGGACCGGTTCATGAGGAGGGCATCGGCCAAGACCAGGGCGGCCATCGCTTCGATGATGGGGACGGCGCGGATGGCAACGCACGGGTCGTGCCTGGACCCCTCGGGCAGGAGGAACTCCTTTTTCTCCCCTTGGGTCGAAACGGTCTTTTGCGGCTTCTTGATACTGGAGGTGGGCTTGAAGGCGACCCGGAAGGTCAGCGGCAGCCCGGTAGAGATGCCCCCCAGGGTTCCGCCGGCGAAATTGGTCGCCGTTGTGACCTTCCCTTTTGCATCGATCTCGAAGGCGTCGTTGTGTTCGGAGCCTTTCATGCGCGCGGCTGCAAAGCCCGACCCGATCTCGAACCCCTTCGTCGCGGGCAAAGTCAGCATCGCATAAGCGAGGAGGGCCTCGAGCTTTCCGTACACGGGATCGCCAAGGCCAGGTGGGAGATGGGCGAGACCCTGAAGGACGCCTCCGAGCGAATCCCCCTCAGCCTTGGCTTTTTCAATCGCCTCCATCATTTTGCCCGCGGCTTTTTCATCCGGGCAGAATATGGGACTTGATAGGGTTTTTTTTCTCATCGCATCGAGGTGGGAGAGATTTGGCTCAGCCATCTCTATTCCTCCTATGGCGGCGACAAAGGCAAGAACCTGGATCCCATGATGGGCGAGAAGTTTTTTGGCCACCGCCCCAGCGGCCACCCGCGCCGCCGTTTCCCGCGCTGAGGAGCGCCCTCCGCCGCGGTAGTCGAAGATCCCATATTTTTCGAGATAGGTAAAGTTCGCATGCCCCGGCCTGAGGAGGTCTTTGATCGGTTCATATTTGGAGGAATCGGCGTCTTTATTGCGGATGAGGAACGCGATCGGAGCGCCTGTAGTCTTCCCTTCGAAGAGGCCCGATAAAATTTCGGCTTCGTCTTTTTCCGCTCTAGGAGAGGTATAAGGACTGCCTCCCGGCTGGCGGAGTGTCAGCTCAAGGTCGATGTCGGCTTTCGAGAGGGGAATCCCCGCTGGACAGCCGTCGATGACTACTCCTACGCCTGGCCCGTGCGACTCGCCGAAGGTGGTGATGCGGAAGATCTGCCCGAAGTAGTTGGATGCCATTTTTTTGTATTGTAGACTCTAGGATCTATTTTGTGCCATGATCCCGAAGCTATGGCTAAATCGGGTCATTCCGAGAGCCTCTCTCCAAGTTAGTTGCGCAGATACCAGGCGAATAGGACTACAGAGATCGTTGTGATGACTCCTATTGCCACCCTTTTGATTGTCTGAGTTCTTCTCATCATTATTAATTCATTTCTTTGAGATTCAATCTTGAACTTGAGATAATCAAGAACCCCTTTTTTCACGTTCGGTGAAGAAATTTCTTTAACAATGCTTAATGCCTCTCCAAAGTCGATCGAGTCTCTCATCGCAATATCCGCAAGCGCTGAATCACGAAAAAAAAATGATCTCGGTTCATCAGGAAGAACAGGAATGATTCCGGCAATAACTCGCGCTTTTTTATGGTCCTGCTCACAGCTTACGAGCCTCTTCAGCTCACCACTATCTCCATTTGCCTCTATCACATCGTCTCGCAGTAATACTAATTCCGCATCTAATGTGCCTGCAAAGAACACCAAGGGCTTCTCACGCAGAGAATTAGCAGCCTCTTTAGCTTGTATAGGAGAAAGATTTCTCAACGCTTTGCCAATAGTGCCAGGATGATACAAATTCAATGTAAAAGAGCGCTTTCGCAATGGGATCTTCATGCGCTTCAGCTCGTCTATTTTAAGAAGGGAAAAAGCATTAAAGAGTTGCTTGCAAACCTGAGAAAGCTGGCCCGAGTCTCTTGAAGAGATAAAAGACGCTAGGTGATGCCATACGTCCATAGGGACTTCTATAACGGGATGACCCGTAGGCTGAATAGTTATGGCTTGGCTAGTAGGAAAGATAAATACTCCATGTTTATTATTCCCCGCTCTGTCAGGTTGTGTGAATTTGGACTTGCTGAAGTTTTGCCAACTGGATCCTCCTCTCAGCCTTCACTACTCAGGAAGGGCCTTCTTCGTCGCATCGATTTGCTTCATTCGTGGACCCATTCACAACATCTTCCCGCGTGCGGTACATGCACCATTATAACATAGGTGACTCATTTTTCAGCCTTATTCATGAGATTTTTCCTGACACGGTCTTTATAAGACACTGATATTTAGTAACTAATAATATCTCTAAGCGATTTGCAAAGCCAAATTTTTGACTTTTCTGCAGTGGAATGCAGAAAAGTCATGACTTTTTTGCAATGGCATGCATAATAGTCAGATATGAGAAGGGCGCAGAAAGAGGCAATTATTCGGGATCTTGAGAAAAAGATGGTCCTCCTTGCCGGGCCGAGGCAAGCGGGCAAGACGACCCTCGCAAAGGAGATTGCCACAGAGTTCGGGTCTTCCGTTTACCTCAATTATGATCGGCTGGAAGACCGGAAAATCATGGCTAAGGAAGGGTGGCTCCCATCCGTCGAATTGATCATACTCGATGAAATTCACAAGATGCGGAAATGGAAAAATTTTCTCAAAGGTGTTTACGATACGAAACCGCCTCATCAAAAAATTCTTGTGACGGGTAGCGCGAGGCTTGAGGTATTCAATCAAGTCGGCGATTCTTTAGCCGGGAGATTTTTTCTCCACCGGCTCTTGCCGCTCTCTCCCGCCGAATGTGAAAAAGTCCATCAGCCATACACTGTGAATCGATTTTTAGAACGGGGTGGATTTCCGGAGCCTTTTTTAGCGGAAGAGTCAATCGATGCAGAAAGATGGAGACTCCAATACATCGATAGTTTGCTGAGAATCGACGTTCTTGAATTCGATAATATCCATAATCTCAATGCAGTTCGTCTGGTATTCGATTTGTTAAGGGAACGGGTGGGTTCTCCTATTTCTTATGCATCGATTGCAGAAGACGTAGGCATTGCTCCCAATACTGTTAAAAAATACATCCAAATTTTTGAAGTGCTCTACATTGTTTTTCGAGTCTCCCCATTTTCCAAAAATATTGCTCGCAGTTTGCTCAAAGAACCGAAAATTTACTTTTTCGATACAGGTCTTGTAAATGGAGATAAAGGAGTCAAATTTGAAAATTTTGTGGCGAATTGTTTACTGAAGCATATCTATGCAAAAATAGATTATTCGGCAAAACAGTATTCGCTAAGATATTTACAAACAAAAGAACGGCAAGAGGTAGATTTTGCTTTGGTATGCAATCAACGAATTGAAAGAATTTTTGAGGCCAAATATTCTGATGCCGAAATCTCTTCTCATTTTCGCTACTTTCACGATAAATACAATTTGCCTGCGATACAGCTTGTAAAAGAACTCAAAAGAGAAAGAGTCGATCGTGAGATTGAAGTGATGGAAGCTGTCCAGTTTTTGAAAACCTTAGATTTGTAAGATCAAAACCCATTGGGCGGGTCTTGGAGAACAAGAAGAGACTGCAGAGCGGCAAGGACGCCCGCTTCATCGAGGGCGTCGCAGTCGATTTTAGAGGCGGGGATCGATTCATAGACGGGCCGTCTCTCTTGGATCATTTCAAGAAACGTCGCTTGGGGATTCTCGCTATCCAAGAATGCGGGCGTTTGATGTTTGAAGACCCGTTTCTGGAGAGTTTCTGCGCTCGTGGAAAGATAGACGAGGCATCCGATCTTTTGCAGAAGCTCGACGTTTTCAGGGTCGAGCGCTGCGCCGCCGCCGAGAGCGATGACGGCGTCTTTGATATTTGTTAACGACTTGACCACCTCTTTTTCAAGGGCGCGGAACGCTGCGGGGCCAAGCTGGATGTAGATTTCTCTAACAAGGGTATGCTGGCCGGTTTTTTTTGCGTAAAGCTCGATGATCCAATTATCGGTATCGATGAAGCGCCGGTGCATCTTTTGGGCAAGGAGTTTTCCGAAATGGGTCTTGCCGCATCCCTTGAATCCAAAGAGGATCAGGTTCACTGGATAGCCTCGATCTTAGCGCCGATTCCGTGGAAATCCTTGAGAAACCCCGGATAGGTTTTTTCCGCGGCGGCCGTCCCCGCGATCACGCTTTCGCCGGACGCGGCCCCCATCGCGGCCACCGATAGGGCAAGGACGAGCCGGTGATCGTGATGCGTTGCGACTTTTGCCCCTTGCAGTTTCGATTGGCGTATCAGGAGGCCGTCAGGCCTTTCTTCGATCTCTGCCCCCATTTTTTTGAGTTCGACCGCGATGCAGTGGATCCGATCCGACTCTTTATTGCGGGCAATCGAAGCGTTGACAAGCTCCGTCTCTCCTTCGGCAAAACAGCCAATGACGGCCAAAATCGGCAGCGCATCGATGAAATCGTTGCAATCGATCCGAGCTCCCTTGAGACGGCCCCCCTTTTTTACCGTGAGCGTTTTTTCGCGGGGGTCGATCTCTATCGGAGCGCCCATCTTTTGAAGAAGGGGAATGATGGCCTTATCGCCTTGGGGATCGTCCATATCGATGGGATAGATCGTCAGCTCCGAGTGGGTGGCAAGCGCCGCGGCAATGGGGAATGCCGCCGAGCTGAAATCTCCCGGCACGATATAATCAAAAGCTTTGAGTTTGGCTTTGCCTTGCAGGGCGTAACGCTCGAAGTTTTCATTTGCGTAAGGAATCCCGAGCTTTTCGAACCAATGGAGGGTGAGGCCGATCCACGGTTTTTCTCCGGGCTTCTCAACGTGGATTACGATCGGATGGGGAGCGAAACTGGCTGCGATCAGAAGGCCGGAGACCGGCTGCGAATCCACTCCCAAGATGGTCGCCTTATCTTTTGTGAGAGGGCCGCGGACGATGATGGGGGCAAAGCCATCCCCTCGGCTAGAGGCTGCGAAAGCGCCAAGCTGGGTCAGCCCATCGAGAAGGGGAAGGATCGGACGGTTATGACGGATCGAGGTGTCGCCGGTCAGAATCGTGTAGTTCGGCATGAGTGAGGAGAGGGCCCCGATGAAGCGGAGCACTTGGCCCGAATTGCCGCAATCGATCACATCTTCCGCGCTGGTTAAATTTCCTCCTGTCCCATCGACGGCGATCTCATGGGCTGCCACATCGACAACCGCCCCGAGGAGGCGCAAGGCTTTGACCATGGCGTTCGTGTCGGGAGACTGGAGATAGCTCCGAATATGGCTTACCCCCTTGGACATCAGGGCAAAGGTGAGGGCCCGCAACGTATGGGATTTGGATGAGGGGATTGTAAGGCGTCCGGAGATCCGGCTCGGCTTGATGAGAAATTGCGTCATTTTAAAGCCTCTTGGATGATCGTTTCCAATTCCTTGATAGGGACAGTTCGGCAATACTCTCCATCGAAGGGGACGGTGTGGCCGATTTGGTCGATCAGGACAAACCGGGGCTCTCCTCCTTTTGCCTTTTTATCGACCTGCATCGCATCACACCATGGCTTGAGGGCAAACTGCGGGGGTAGTTTGAAGGAAAACGGAAATTTCCTAAAGAGAGTTTTGATACGGGCCAGGTCATCTTTGCTCAAATACCCGAGCCGGTGGCTTAAAGAGCTTTCCGAAAGACAGCCGATGGCGACCGCTTCTCCATGTGGCATTTTGTAAAGTGAGAGCAATTCCAGGGCATGGGCCACGGTGTGGCCGAAATTGACGATCCTTCGAAGCCCTAGCGTCTCTCTCGGATCTTTTTCGACCACGTTTTTCTTGACTCGGATCGAAGAGAGAAGGAGGGAGGGGAGCGATTTTTTCCAATGAAGCGGATCTTTTTCCAAAAGCTCCCAGATCGCAGGGTCGGCGATGAGGCCGTATTTGAGGATCTCGGCAAGACCGTGAGTCCATTCTTGTTCTGGAAGAGAGGATAGTAGCATTGGATCGATGAAGATATGGCTCGGTTGATAAATGGCGCCGATCAGGTTTTTCCCAAAAGGCGTGTCGACCCCGCATTTGCCGCCGATCGCGGCATCGACCATGGCGAGCAAAGTCGTCGGGATGAGGATGAGCGGCACCCCGCGCATATAGGTCGCGGCGAGAAAGGCGGTAAAATCGGTGACGACCCCGCCGCCAACGCCGATCAGCAGGGTGTCGCGGCCGAATTTTCTCTGGAGAAGCTCATCTTCGAATTTCTGTTTTGTCGCCCTAGTCTTTGCCTCCTCGCCGCCGGAATAAGAAAAAAGTTCCCCTCCCGTCAGCTCCGCTACCTGTTTGCCGTAGGTCGAGGCGATGGCGGCATCCGCGATGACCGCAGTCCTTAAGGTTTTGGAGCGGGGCAGGCTTTTTAACACGCCATCTCCGATCACAATTTCGACTTCGATCTTTTGGGAGGGGATCTTGAGCGTTTCAACTGCTTTTAACATAAGTCTGTCCGATGGTTTGGATCATCCAATTCAGCGCCTGGAACCAACTGGTCGATTGTTTGCTCATCACCTGAAGCATCATGCCCCAGGCAGCCGTCAGCAAGGCGATACCGACCCAAGACTTTAGCGCAATTCCAAGAAAGACGATCTGTACTTGGGGCGCGAGGCGGTTCGCGATTCCAAGAAAGAGGTCCGTGAGCAGGATTCCGATGAGCGCAGGCGCTGAAAGTTGGGTAGCGATGTTCATCATCATGCCGGCGAGGCCATAGACCTGTTTCCAAAAGGGAATTTGCGAGTTCATCGCTGCCGCGCTGATGACGCCATCGACTGGAATCAGCCGGTAGGAATCGGCGACGCCATTGAGATAGAGAAAAGGGCCGTCGAAAGAAAAAAAGAGGGCGATGAGGACGAAATTAAAAAGAAGGCCGATGGGCCCCGTCTGCGTTTGGGTCGTAGGATCGGACACTTGGAGAGAAGAGGCCCCCCGCTGGAAATCGATCAGGCTTCCCGCCATCTGCGCGATCACGAAGGGGACCGTAGCGAGAAATCCCAGGATGAATCCGACGAGCAGCTCTTTCAGGAAATATCCGATAAAGGCTGCTGAAAAGGGGATTTCTCCGTGGACGACGAAAAGGTTTTGGGGAAGGAAAATCGCGACGAGAGCGAGAGCAAAGCCGATCCGCATCGGTCCCTTCACATTCGTCGACCCGAGGAAAGGGGCAAGGCCGACGATCGGAAGAACCCTTCCCAGAGTTAAAAAGAAAATAGCCAAAACAGTCATGGGCTGTAAATTGGGCAGAGATAGAAGCATCGAAAGGTAGCTTTCAGTGGCCGTAAAAGTGTTCATGATCCTGCGGTCGCCCAGCGGGGGATGCTGGTTAGGATCGTATTGGTGTATTGCATGACCTGGGCTCCAAGCCATCCCCCTAGGAAGATGATGGTAAAGACCACCGCGAATAGCTTCACGGTGAAAGAGAGGGTCTGTTCCTGGATCTGGGTGGCCGCTTGGAAAATAGCCACGAGAAGACCCAAAATCATGCTGATGATGATGGGAGGGCCGGAGAGGATCAAAATGAGCATCAGGGCTTGATAGGACAGTTGGAAAATTTCAGTTTGAAACATTGATCTTTTACCCTATCTAAACGACATCGCAAGGCCCTGGATCAAGACGGTCCAGCCATCCACCATCACGAGCAGCAGCAGCTTAATGGGCAAAGCGATCGTGAGGGGCGAGAGCATCATCATACCCATGGCAAGGAGAATATTCGAGACGACCATATCGATGACGAAAAAAGGGAGGTAAATCAGCACGGCGATCTCGAAGGCGCTCTTCAGCTGGCTTGTGATGAAAGAAGGGATCAGGATGATGAAATCATCGCTTTTCAATTGGGATTTATACGGGTCCGGAAAGATCCTATAGGCCAGTTGATAAAAACTCTGGATGTGCTTCGCGCTGCAGTTCCTTTGGAGAAAACCGCGGAGCGGCTCTTTAGCTTTCTCGACGACGTTGACGACGAAGAAGGCGGTGCTGCTCGACATCACAGGCAGCGTTCCAGAATTATCGATGACGCCCTGCGCTGCGGTGTACATGGCAAGCCCTGTCGGGAACATGACATAAATCGTCATGAGCAGGGCAACGCCATTGAGCACCTGGTTGGGAGGAGTCTGTTGGACCCCGAGGGCTTGGCGGAACATGGATAAGACGACGACGATCTTCATGAAAGAGGTGAGAAGCATGATCGCAAACGGGAGGAGCGATAATCCGGCGAGAACCGCGAGTTTCGTGACGAGGGAGGGATTGACAGATCCCTCGGGAGTGGCCTGCACGGATTGGGCCACGGCCTTGCCGACAGGGGTTTGCCCAGGAGGAGGGGCGTTTTGCGCCAGCAGCGGGGAAGCCGCAAAAAAAACTATGACCAGCCATTTGAGCATTTATTTTCCCATGAAGGATTCAAAGGCCGACTCAAGGGCGCGCCATTGGTTTTCGAGTTGAGCGTTAATGATTCCTGCTTCGGTCTCGATGATGCAGCCGCCCGGTTCGATGTCGTCCCGTTCTTGGATCGATAAGCTTTGAAGATGCTCGAAGATTTTTTTGAGTTTCGGCTTCTCCTCTTCGAGGACTGCAAGATCCGATTTATTCACATAGATGACGATTTTTTTATGCTGGGTGACAGGTTTGAGGGAATTGAGGACGATATCGACGATCCTGTCGGGATGGATCTTCAATTCCTCCCCAATGATCTTGCGCGCAGCCGACAAGGTCAACGGGAGCATTTTTTTTTGGATCTCGCCCCGAAGCTCTTTCAATTCTGCATCGAGGGCCAGGAGATGTTTGTTGAACGATTCGAGCCCTTCCTGGAAGCCTTCTTCGAATCCCAATTTTTTTTCCTCTTTGGCGTCATGCTTGGCCTTTTTCTTGAGCTCCGCTGTTTCTTCTTCCACTTTCTCGAGGATTTCCGCCGCTTCCTGGATGATCGAGAATTCTTTAGCAGGAATCCTTTTTTTCCCTGGGAGGGTCCGCACTTCTTTGCCGGAAATGAGAGAAAACAGCTTCACTTTGTCTCCTGCAAGAATTCTTCGATCTGGCGGATGACCGCAGGGTCTACGCGCCTTGCCGCATCCGTACCAGCATCGGCAAGAGAGAGCTTTTCGAGCGCTTTGCCTCTACCGATGTCGAGTTGATGGCATACGTACCAGATGAAATCGGGATGTTGCGTGGAGAGAACGGCCCCAAGGCGGGCGAGCCCTCTTCGATGCAAGAGGAGCCTGAGTGACTCTTCCGTCCCGTTCCACTTTTCCAAGGACAAGCGGGAAGCGGGAGAACTTTTTTTGTGGCTTACCGCTTTTTTCAGGGACATCCTCTCCTCTTCAGATAAGAAACTGTAGATTTTCTTCAGGATTTTTGTCTCTACAATTTGCCTGAGCTCCCAAGCAAGGTCATTGAATGCGAGGGCATCGATCAGTTGCACGAGCTTTTGTTTATCGAGATGGAGCAAGCGGGATAAGGGTGTCGGAGGGAGAAAGTAGACCGGCAATAGCTCCACTGGCTCGCCGGTCAAACTTTCCGAAAACGTTTGGATAGCAAACTCTTGAAACGCTTTGCTCAGCTCTTCGCTTGGAGGGGCTTTGATTTTCAATTCACGGCATAAATTCTCTTTTGCCTGAAGAGGAAGGGCGCTTAAGAACAGCTTTTGTTCCTTAAGAGATTGCGACTCCAGCGTGGGAAGAAGCCAAGACCAATGGACCCGTTCCAAGAGAGGGGGTTCTTCGACATCCGTCTCAAGGGTCGTTGAGGGCATGGCGTCGAGCCGGTCTTTTTCGGCCTTCGGCAAAAAGCGCTCAAGGGATTCTCGAGAAGCCGCAGGATAGCGGTTCAAGATGGCTTTCAACACCCATTCGCTGGAATTGATCATAGCCCCTTCATAGGTTGGGCGGGAGTTCAGGCGGCGTTGGCTCTTTTCCCTTCATAAAGGGGAGCTTCAAGTGGGGGTAAAATTTGTAAACCATCCAGCCGATCAGCGCGAGAGAGAGCAAAAGGAGGATGATGAAGAGAAAGAAGATGACCCGGAAGCGGGCGATCGAGCTTTGGGTCATGACGAGGCCCCAGATGCTGACGTGCGTTTGCAGAGCCTTTTGCCCGATCGGCTCTCCCTCCGGGGTCAATGTGATGTCGGCGAATCTCGACCGGTCGGAGATGACCGCGACGTCGTCGTAGCTGAGGCCGCTGACGCTTCCTGCCATCAATCGTTTGATTTTGATTTCGATATGGCTGTTGGGGTCTTCTAAAATACCTTGGTGCTTCACGTAGACGGCAGCGGTAATCTTCTGCTGGGGCGCTCCTGGGGCCGCCGGAGCCCCGCCGCCGGTTGCATTCGGAAAAGAGATTTGTACGTCGGCGTCTATGACGCCATCGATTTTGAGGATGGTGTTCTTCAATTCTTCCGCGAGCCCGGCCTGATACCGGACCGTTTCTTCCAAGGTGGAGGACATGAGCCCCGACTTTGCGAAAAGATCTAGCAAGGTGGTCCCTTGCCGCCTCGGCAGGCCCACTTTGTTCAAAATCGCCATCGCATCGGTGGTTCTGTCCGCTGCCACCGTAATCATGTATTGGCTGGAGGTCGCAGCTCCGCCCACTCCCGTGGTCGGGGCGACGACTTTTTGGGCTTCGATTCCTTTCGAGGCGAGGTAAACAACGATTTCATTCGCTTCCCTCTCGGAGATGTTGTTGACGATGGTTTGATTTGTTTCGCAAGACGCAAGGAAAAGGACTCCTAAGAGCGAAGCGAATCGGAAGAATGTTTTGCGCATGTTGAGATATCCTACGTCCTCTTATATCACTGGCCGGCTGACTATTTCAATAGAGAAAAGCGCCGCGGGACCTTTTTCGAGGCCCGCCTCTTGATAATTTTATGATCAAGAGGGTAGTTTTATATACAAACCTACAGGGAGGTTTTTATGACCAAAGAAATCGTGAAACACCGGAAAGATGAAAGAAAAAAACCTACGATGACGCCCAAAGAGCGCAAGGCGAAGAAGCAAGAAAAAAAGCTCCAGAAAATGAACAAGCCTTAGAGATGCTGCGTTTTTAGTACTCTAATGGGCGCGGGGCGGCAAGCAGGCAGTTTTCCCCGCTGCTCGGAAATTGCTGAGCGCGGGTCATAGGCCGCTTTAGCCGTTATCCGAAGGATACGGACCGCAATGATCGGGATCGAAAGGAGGGCGATAGATCCTCCGCCAAGCCCGATTTGCAGAAGCCCTTTCTTCAACAGATGGCTATCCCGATTTGCTGCTGCCCGAAATATATTTGCCGCCCCTTTCAAGACGGCTTCGCTGAGCCCGGCGGCTGCTTGCGCGGCGCTGATCAACCCATCTCCGACTCCGATGAGGGGAGCCCCTAGGCGAAGCCAGACGGGCTCTCGGATGTTTCCCAGCTTCCTATAATAAGGGGCAAAAAGATGGGAATCAAACCAGCGTGAGGTTTCTGTAATGTTTTCAAAATCAACGTTCATTCCAGTAATTATATCAGATTCCAAAATTTTACTCGATTAAATAATCCCGAAAAAAGTATCTTTAATTACGTGTTTAGTTGCAAGATCAACGATAACAAAGATTTAACGATAAAACAGAAGCTTGTGGCAAAGCGGCAACGCGGCAAAACCGTGCGATTTTCTCATCGCTATATCGTTAAATCGTTTTCCTCTGTTAGTCACATTTCATTTTAAAAATTACTTTATTTTTATTATTATTGTCTGTTTACTTTTATTGTTATATTAATTATAATGTAATGCATGTTTAATTCAAAAAGCGCTGTTTACGGTCTTGATGCAGTTTCTCATCGGATGGCTATCTCTTAGGTAAAGGTAAAGATGAAGAAGAAGTGATGCTTCCTTCACTACTGGGAGGAGTCATCGGGGGGATATCTGGGGCAGCTATGGGCCTCGTAGACAGGCTCATTCATGGGTTGCCTAACAACCACATGCGCTTTTTTGCCGTTGCTTTCGCGACAGGATTATCTGTTGCAATACTTACCCAGAGTTTTGCATGGTCGATTGTGAGCAAGAAGCGAGCTAACGAAATTACAAGCCAAATCGAAAAAATTAAAAATGCCTCAGCTAATAATAAAAAACGATTGCTTATTCTGCAGTCGACAGATGGAATTAGAGAACACATCGGTCATGGTTTTTTATTTCCAAGATTCGCAAGACAGATTCAGAAATGGGGCAAAACTCATGCAATCCATCATGTAATCATTCCCGATAGAGTTAAATTATTGGATTCGCTAACAAATTCTTTCGATAAATATGATGTGATTTGGATTCGAGGTCACGGATTTCCAAGTGGAGTTCGGTTAGGGAATTACATCTTATCTAAAAACGACCAAGAAGTCATGCGCTTATTATCTAAAAAAGCTAATAAAGGCGCCTTTGTTCTATTCGAATCGTGCTTATCAGGTCGAGGAGAATCGAATATTGGAAAAGATTTCTCTATCGCTTGCCCCGATTCCACTGTCTATGCTACTAAATCTTTGCACAATATCCGCGATAATTTGGATTTTATCCGATGCAGGCCCCGTTTTCGGGATCTGTTTGGTAAAGACTCTACTAAGGTCTATAGAGCTGGGGTCCAAATTCATCATCCGCACGCTGGTTATCTCAAGAAATAGGGTTAATTTTTAAGAAGATTTTCCTCATTTAGGAAAGTAAAAGCACCTTCTTTGTAAAGAACAATGGCTTCATCGCAATTGGAAAGTTTTGGATACTCTTGAGAAGATCCAAGCAGATCTGTTATTTCCTGTCCTCCTGTAAAAAAGGTGTTTTTTTGTTTTTTGTGTGGGTGGTCTACTCTCCTTTTCTTGTGGCCGAATTATCTAGTATTTTAGGAAAAAGGCAGCCGTCAGAGATTTAGGTTGACAACCCTTTAAGTATTGACCTATTTGGGGGCTTGGAGGGTTGTCATTATGAAAGGGTTATTCCAAAGAAAGCCGATGAGGTCTTCATTCGTGGAGATTGAAAAAGGGCAACACGAACTGAAGCGCCATCTCAAAGCTATCCATCTCGTTACGATCGGGATAGGCGCGATCATCGGCGCAGGGATTTTCGTGATCACAGGACAAGCGGCAGCCATGTACGCGGGACCTGCGATCATCATCTCCTTCATCATCGCCGCGATCATTTGCACCCTCGCTGGACTCTGCTACGCGGAGCTGGCCTCGCTGATCCCGATTGCCGGGGGTTCCTATTCTTACGCTTATGTCGCTTTGGGCGAGCTGCCGGCTTGGATCGTCGGCTGGGCCGTCTGCGGGCAATATTTGATTTCAGCCTCTACGGTAGCGGTCGGCTGGTCCGGTTATTTTGTCAACTTGTTCAAAGATTTGGGAGCATCCTTTTCCGCAGACTTCATCAATGCGCCCCTAGCCTATAGCGCGGAGGCGGGATGGCATTGGACAGGCGCGGTGATCAACCTTCCTTCCCTCTGCCTTGCTCTATTTTTAGGCATCTTGATTTCCATCGGCATCAAGGCCGCCGCCTACTTCAATAACGCGATGGTCGTGGTCAAATTGTGCACGGTCATCCTCTTCATCGTGATTGGCATCCCCTATATCCAGATGGACAATTTGATCCCTTTCATCCCCGAGAACACAGGCACCTTCGGCGACTTTGGCTTCAGCGGTATTTTTAGAGGGGCTGGCATCGTATTCTTTGCCTACATCGGGTTTGATACCGTGGCGACCCTGTCCCAAGACTCAGTCAATCCCCAAAAAAACATCCCTCGGGGAATTTTGGGTTCCCTTTTCGTTTGCACCATCGCCTATATCATCACTTCGCTCGTGCTTGTCGGCGTCGTCCATTACGAACTTTTGAACGTCCCCGATCCAATGGCTGTTGCGCTGCAATCCATGGGATCCAAATACTTCTGGTTCAAATTCATCATAAAAATCGCCATCTTAGCCGGCTTGACAACGGTCGTTTTAGTCCAAATGCTTGGACAGAGCCGCATGTTCCTCGCGATCAGCAAGGACGGCCTTCTGCCTGAGGCTTTAGGCAAGGTGCACGGTAAAACAAAAACGCCCCTATTCGGTTCCTTCATCACTACCATCGTCGTCGCTGTGATCACAGGCCTATTTCCTCTGGAGGTCTTGGCCCAGCTCGTCTCCATTACGACCCTTTTTATTTTTGGAATCGTCTGTTTAGGCGTTTTGGTGCTGCGCAGCACCCATCCCGAAATCCATCGTACGTTCAGAGTTCCCTTCGTCCCTGTGCTGCCGATTCTGGGAGTGCTTGCCTGCGTGGCGCAAATGTGCATGCTGCCCCTCGCCTCCTGGCTCCAGCTCATTGCGTGGCTCATCCTCGGTATTGTGATCTATTTCTTATATGGCGCTAGAAATAGCAAAGTCAGAAATCGTTGACATGAATCTTGTAATTTAAGTTTGAGAGATTCGTGGACAGGCCACTCGTTTTGCTCTGTACGGCGCCAGGACATCTGCAAAGTTCAAAAAGAGGCGAAACAGGATAGGCAGGATGGGCAGGTCGGGGAAGCCCCGAACCCCATTTTTTTATCCTGTGTTGTTCGGCCTCCGAACAACCTTGTCCGTCCTGTTATTTTTCTTTCTAGACTTTTGCAGGTTTCCTGGTACGGCGCTGTTCTCAAAGGCTGCTCTGGCAATTTTTGTTTTTATTCGCATGGGTCTGTATACTCCCTCTCCATGAATCGTCAAGCTCATCGTTTGAGCGAAATGTATGCTAGGCATCACGAGCGGGGCGGCAGATATGGCTATCTCTTTTGCCATGGTGAGCGAGGTCCCTATCTTAAAGAGTGGATCGGAGCGGGCAAAAAGGTCTTGGATCTGGGTTGCCGCGATGGGCAGCTGACCCAATTTTTCACCGAGGGCAACTCAGTCATCGGGGTTGATATCGACCGCAAAGCCTTGGATAGAATCCGCTCTCGGTTGGGGATCGAAACGCGTTGGCTCGACCTGAACGATGAGTGGCCGTTCGAGCCTGAAAGCTTTGATGTGATCGTTACCTGTGAAATTCTGGAACATATTTTTTTCTTGGAACCTCTTCTGGACGGGATTTGGAAATCGTTGAAAAAAGGAGGTTTTTTTATCGGTTCGGTCCCCAATTCTTTTCGAATCCGCAATCGATGGAAGTTTCTTTTCGGCGAGGAGTTCGATAAAGATCCCACTCACGTCCGCTTATTCTCTTACTCCAAGATCGAAAAGTTGCTGCTCGGTCGTTTCCAAAACTTAGAGATCGTCCCGATTCAAGGCAAAGTCGTCCCTTTTGTCCCTGTGAATCCCGCTTTTCCAACCATTTTCACCCGCCTCTTTGCGAAGGATCTCCTTTGGCGAGCTAGTAAATAACCTAATCATCGGGTCAGCCAACTTTCATAATGAGTTTGCCTTTAACATGCCCCTCCTCAAGAAGCTCATGAGCCTTTTGAACCGTTTTCGCACTCAAAGGGCCAATATTTTGCACGATCGGCCTTACCTGTTCCGATTCGATCATCTGGGAAATCAGCTCCAAGTGCCTTCGATATATCTGCCATGTCTTTCGGTCTTGGCTTCCCAATTCGGCTCCGATCGCAACTTGGTGAATCGATAAGTTTCTTCCCCGGGGAATCGAATTTTCGCTCCATACATCGAACCACTGGAAGTCCGATTCCGGCAAAATGGTGGAAAAATGGCCCGAATATCCCGTCAGTTCGAGGCAAAGCTTTTTCACCTTGCCTCCCACTAGATCCAATGTGGCATCAAAAAATTTCCCGCCGTTCATCTCGATGAGCTTTTCTTTTAACTCTTCGCAAGAAAGCCCATCGTAAATCAAGATATGGTCGCGCCTCATCCCAAGTTCTTTCTGGAGAAATGCTGCGCTGTTTTCGTCTTTGGCCACTGTATAAACATTCTCAACGTCAGCCACCCAGAGAAACTGTGCCGCAAAAGTCCCTACGCCTCCGCCGAGTCCCGCGACAAACACCGCATCGCCCGCTTTGATTGCCGAGACTGCAAGGGTAGCCCGATACGCCGTCATGGCGGCCAAAGGCACTGCCGCAGCTTCTTCGAAAGTGAGATTGGCCGGCTTTTTGGCAACCAGTTCAGCTGGAACGCAAACATATTCCGCATAGCCTCCATTAGAGCAGCGAAAGAAAGAGCCACATATCGAATAGACTTCATCCCCGATTGAAAAAGAGGGCGTCCCTTCCCCCACCGATTCGACAACCCCGCTGCAATCGCAGCCTAAAATCTGGTTTGGAACAATCGGAAACCACCCCCCTCGCAGTTTGCAATCGACCGGGTTGAAGCCGCTCGCTTTAATCTGGATGCAAACCTCTCCGTGACCGGGTGAGGGTTTTAGTACGTCCGATTCTTCGAAGACCTCTTTGCTTCCAAATTTGTGCATTTCAATGGCTTTCATACGCTGCTAACTATTTTTTCGGAGGAGCGGCTCGAAGGCGTTGGGGAAGAACTGTTCCACGATTTCATCCAAGGGGAGTTTGCTTGAATCTTCGGATGTCTTGAGCGCCGTCACCTCCAACACCTTCTGCTTGTAAATATCTTGGGGATGAAGGAACCTTACCTGGATTTTTTCTTCCCCTTTCTCGATCGAGAACTCGATAGGGGTATCCGGTCCGTTATGAAGGACGGCGATCCGATAAGGCCAAGAACGCTTTGAGAAGATCGAATGGCCGTCGACAAGTTCGGAATATTCGGACACTCCAGTGACCGTGTGAAGAAGGGTTGGAAAAAGATCGATGTGGGTCGCATCCGAAGAGGCTTCTCCCATGTTTGGAATCCTGCAAAAGATAGGCACTTCCGTCTGGTAGCGATTGAGGTGGGTGCCGTGAAAAAAAGCCCCTTCTTCGTAAAACTCTTCCCCATGGTCGCCTGTGATCGCGATGACGGCGGAATCATAAAGTTCTTCCTTTTTAAGACGGACCAAAAAACGGCCAATCAAAGAATCTACATAGTGAATGGAATTCCGGTAACGGTTTTTGACCGGCTCTATTTCTTTTTGGGTGAGGGTAAGGTAATCGATTTGCTTAGGCGTAGGCTCGAATTTCAAAGGATAGTCCTTTGGGAAGCTATATTCCGAATGAGTGGAATCTAAGAAAAAGATATACAGAGTCCCTTTGCGCCCCGCTTTTTGTTGGATATCCCGCTCGAAAGAGTCGATGCATAGAGCATCCCTATCGCAAGGCTCGATCGATCGGTTGAAAAAAAATTCTTCGATATGATCTGCGAGCTTTCTCTTTTCTCCGAAGATGGTCCTGTCCATATCGAAATAGCGGAGATCCGCAGAGGAATACACGCGGATCTTATATCCCAATTGTTTGAACATTTGCAGGGGGATGCTCCCTCCTTTCCAAGTATCGCGCATCGTTGCCCAGTTGTAGGGAAAATCGGAATGGAAGATCGCAAACCAAGAAAGAGGCGTCCAGTTGGCGTTGGCATAAGAGCTGGAAAAATTGATGTTTTCTTCCGCAAAAGCGGTCATATGCGGGGCGTTCAAGCTGTTTACGAAATCGCGGCGGAGGGTCTCGATCACGAATAAATAGATATTCGGCCGCGCCGCTGCTGTCAGGTGGGGAATCCGTTTCCTCGTTTCCTTTTCGTCGCGGGGGGGCGCGAGAAGACCGGAGAGGCTGATGCATTGGGGCGTGGGGGCAAGGAACGTAACGCCTAGAGGGAAGTTTTTTTGATGTTTATTGTAGATCCATCTGTCGAGAAAAGGGTGAGCGAGGAGTTCCAGGAAAAAGAGAGAGCCTCCGGCTGCTACGAGGGCTGTGATGATTTGGTTGGGGGCGAGGTTCCAAGGATTCAACCTGGCGATCCGGTTCGTTCCCCAGTACAAAAGGAGCCCGATGAAAGGGATGCATAAAAGCGTCAGGACGATGATGGCGAGCATGCCCAGATTCATGTTGCAAGATAAGAGGGCTGTCATGAGATGGTCGAAGCCATGGCCGAAGAGGAATTTGAAAAGATAAGAAATCGGAGCGTCCATCAGCCTGAGCAGAGTGAAATCGGTAAAGTGAACCAGAAGCAAAATGAAGGAAAAAGCGATGAACGAGAAAAAGGCCCAACTTGGCGCCCAGCGCTTTAAGATGTAGGCTATGAGGATGAATGTCCATACCTCTAAAAAGGCTTGGGCCGCCGCATAGAGAAGAAAAAAGAGGCGGATGCCAGAGGCGGGCTGTTCCAAAAAAAGAAAATGGGAAAGGCTAAACGTAGAGATGGCGACGAAGAAGATGCTGAAATAGAGGTAGTTGATCTCATGTTTTTCATAAAACCAGCGTCGAAGCCATGTCCTTAAAAACTTCATGAAATTATTTTAATGGATTTAATGGCACATTGACAAGATATCACTTTTTAAAAATTTACTTTACCATTGGGCCTTTCCTAATTTACCTATTTTTGATATTCTGATGTCAAGGAAGTGTGAAGATGAAAAAAATATCCATCTTTTTGGCCATGATCGGATCGCTCTTTTCTCCTTTGGCCGCAGGCCAGCTAAAGGAGGACGCAGAGGCGGTTGTCATTTTAGGGGGAGGGATCAGCTCTCTCACTTCGGCGGTCTATTTAGCCAGGGCGGGCTTGCAGCCTCTCGTGATCGAAGGGGCGTCTCCGGGGGGGCTTTTAACCCAATCCCACTCCGTGCAGAATTGGCCCGGCATTCTCGAAATTGAAGGCGGCATGCTGACGGAGAGGGTCCGCTCTCAGGCGGAAGCCAATGGCGCTCGATTTTTGGAAGAAGAGGTCGTCGCAGTAGACTTTTCCAGCCATCCGTTTGTGTTGACGACCCGCTCTTTAAGCACCCCTCATAAAACGCGCCAAATCCTAGCGGAGTCCTGCATCATCGGCATGGGGACCACTCCGAACTTTTTGGGCGTGCCCGGCGAACAAACTTATTGGGGCAGAGGCGTCACGAACTGCGCAATTTGCGATGGCTCTCTTTACCGCGGCCGGAAAGTCGGCGTGGTGGGCGGAGGAGACGCCGCCATCTTGGAAGCCCACTATCTTTCGAACATAGCTGAAGAGGTGCACGTCTTCGTCAGGAAGGATCAGCTGAGGGCGAACGAATCCAGCCGTATTGTTGCCTTGATGGATTGCCCCAATGTTACCTTCCATTACAATACGGAAGTGGTCGAGGTGAGAGGCGACGGAAATGAGGTCAGAGGCGCAGTTTTGAAAAGCAGGCAAGGCACAATCAGCGAGATTCCATTGGATGGGCTCTTCCTTGCCATTGGCTCGAGTCCCAATTCGAAGATTTTTAAAAAGGCGCTCGAGTTGGATGGGAAAGGGTATATTTCCTTGAAGAAAGACCAAGAGACCTCCGTCCCTGGAGTCTATGCGATCGGCGATATCGTCGATCCGGTCTATAAGCAAGCTGTGTCTGCTGCAGGCGACGGCGCCAAAGCCGCCCTTCAGTCGCAACAGTATCTGATGGCCACCTCGAACCGGCTCACCGCCTTGAAACAGGGGAAGAAAAAGGTTCTGAAACAGGGCAGCGATGTTTTGGAGATCGTATCGGCAGAGCAGTTCGAGGAAGAATTGCAAATGGCCAATTCTCCGGTGGTCGTCGATTTCTACGCGACCTGGTGCAACCCTTGCAAACAGCTCTCTCCTCTTTTCGAGTCGAGCGCAACCCGCCTGGCCGGGAAGGTAAAATTCCTGAAAGTCAACGTCGATAAAGTGGGCGATCTTAGCCGCTTGTATAAGATCACGGCCATGCCAACCACTCTTCTTTTCGACGCATCTGGAAAAGTCATCGAGAGGAAGATCGGGATGGGTCAGATCCCCTCATTTCTCGAAGAGCTCGGCGCCTCCCTGCCTCAGAAAGATTAAATACCCAATTTATGGTGAACTTTTTTCTCCTACATAGACGGAAAGGGGGGCAGGGGGTAGAATGGGGGGAAGGCCCCTATGGGAAACCAACCTGAATTCGTGCAGGACAACTTACGCGAGGCAAAAGCGCTTCTCAAAGCGGATGCCGTGAAAGAACCGGTGTTTTCTCGCGGAACGTATCAGGTTGAGGTTCAAACCAAAACTAAGAAAAAGTACTTTCCTTTCCTCCAAATGAAGGATGACGGCGAAGTGACCGACTCCTTCTGTTCCTGCGAAGCGGGAAGCGGATGCGCCCATCTGGCCGCCGCATACTTAAGGATCTTTAACGGGTTCGATGAACCGCTTCATGTCCGGTTTAAAAAGTCGCTCTGGAACCGGCTGTTTCAAATGGCAAGCAAAAGGCATGGCTACGATACCGACTGCCTTCGGAAAGAAAAGGGGGGATCGTATTTCGCCGAGTCAAAAACCAAAAAGCGGCTCTTTTGGATCGAAGCGAAATCGGCGGGTGCGAAAAAAAGGCTGGAGGCGATTTGTTCGCAAAGGGCCCAGGAGACGGAAGAGACCTCCTTGAAGTTTTCCAACTGGCCAGCTGAAGAGATTGCCGCGTATCGCAAAGGCCTTGGGAGCCACGCTCTTCGGTTCGAGCTTTCTTTTTGGGCCGATCTTGCGAAATGGGCCATGTTTCTTCAAGATTCCAAAGAACCGTATAAGATCGAATACGGAGGCGAGCCGCTCCCTTCTGAAATCACCCTCAAATTCCCCAACCTTGGGATCTGGTTCTACATTTCTGGAGTCAGCTGGCCTTGGCTCATCCCTTCTCTCAACACGGTCAAATCGCCTCTCCAGGTTTTTGAACCGGAAGTGGGAGCCATCGAAAAAATCGACTACGATCCGGAAGTGTTGTGTTTTTTGATCCGGCAGAAAGGGATTAGGGCGGCAGGCGAGAGCGACTTTGCCGGCACGCCCGTAGGCGATTGGCTGTTCGTGGAAGGGAAAGGCTTTTACAAAAGGAGGAGCTCAGGGCTATACTCGAGCGACATCATCCCCGCGGAAAAAATCGCCGAAACCCTTTCAGAGTCGTATAAGGAATTGCAGCCTTTTCTTCCGATCCACCCTGAAGCGACAAAAGCCCGCTACAAACTCCACTTCGATCCGGCAGGCAATCTCCATATCGAGTTCTACGTCTTGGAGCCAGGCGATCTCAAGAAGGAGAAGTCTGCCTGTTTCATTCCCTGGGTATATATCGAGGGGAAAGGGTTTTATCTCGTCTCGGATTGGCTTTTCGAAGGGAAAGAAAAAATCGTAAAGCGGCAAGATGTGGCCGATTTCATCAACCGGCACCGGCTGTGGCTTCAAAATTTCCCGGGCTTTCAGACCCATTTGGGAAGCTTGGAGGCCCACTTGATCTATCGTTTGAGCGAGCAGGGCGAACTAACGTTCGAGGCGGAACTCAATTTCCCCGAAGGGTACGAAGAGGCCCACCATTACGACGAATGGGTCTATCTGCCCGGACAAGGCTTTTATATGAAGCGCGAAAGCTCAGCCCGTCTTCCCCTCCATCCCGGGCTTATGGTCTTGCCCAATGAAATCTCATCCTTCATCGCATCCCACAAAGAGGAACTCGAACAAGTCCAAGGGTTTTTCAATGCAAGCTCCCCGATTTTGCGCACAGGCCTCAATTTGAGCCTGAACCTGGAAGGGTTGATCGCCATCTCGCCCGAGAGGGAATACGCGAGCGGGATCGATCCCGCCTCCATCCGATTCTTCGGCGATTACCTTTACATGCAAGGACGGGGCTTTTCTGAAATCCCCCCGACCTCCCGGCTTCCCGAAAGATACCAAAAGCCTGTGGTGATTCCGGCCGCGCAGGAAACGGCCTTCCTCGCATACGAGCTTGACCCGCTTAAGGCCTTTATCGTCCATATCGATCCCCGGCTCAAAAAACCGGCGGAGCTCCGCCTGAAGATCCGCCGCATCAGCCGCGAGAAAAAAAGGCGCGGGGAAGAATGGCTCGTCAGTCTTGCTTACGAATCGGAAATCGGCACGATCGATCCCATTTCGATCTGGGACGCCTTCCAGCAGCATAAGCGCCATTTTTTTTCGCCGGCCGGCCTTCTGACGTTGAAGGAACCTCGGTTTAATTGGATCCGCCAGCTTCATAAAAGCCGCCTGGACCGGAAAAAGGGGATGGTCCGGCTCAATACCCTCGAGTGGATCCGCCTTACCGTGTTCGAACAGCTGGAGGCGCCCTCTGGCGACAGTCCCGAGGCCGTGGAGACAAGGGAGCTTTTGGAAGAGCTGAGCCGGCTTGAGACGCACCGGCTTCTCGATATCTCGAAGCTGAAAGCGACACTGCGTCCTTATCAAGAACAAGGGCTCCAATGGCTCTGGTTCCTCTATTGCCACGGCCTTTCTGGCCTCCTTTGCGACGATATGGGGCTGGGTAAAACCCACCAGGCGATGGCGCTCCTGGCCGCTGTCGAAAATGAAGATCCCGAAAGGAAGAACAAGTACCTCGTCGTCTGCCCCACTTCCGTCATCTACCATTGGCAGGAGCTGCTCAAACGGTTCCTTCCCGATTGCAAAGTCTGCACTTTCTATGGACTTGCCAGGAACCTCTCCGACTTCGAGACGAACTATCACCTTCTTTTGACCTCCTACGGCATCCTCCGCACCGGAAGAGAGAATTTGCGCGGGATCTCTTTCGAAGTGGCCATTTTCGATGAAATCCAGATCGCCAAAAACTATGCTTCCCAGACCCATAAGGCGCTCCGGGCGATCCAGGCAAAGATGCGCCTTGGCTTGAGCGGAACGCCGATCGAAAACCGGCTCCGCGAGCTCAAATCGCTCTTCGATATCGCCCTTCCCTCTTACTTGCCGCCGGATGCCGTCTTTCGCGATCTCTTTATCAACCCCATCGAAAAGCAAAACGACGAAGAGAAAAAGGCGCTTCTTTCAAAACTGGTCAAGCCGTTCATCCTGCGCCGCAAAAGAGCGAGGTTCTGACCGAC
>CAYTXY010000002.1:0-33612 GCA_964441355.1 uncultured bacterium | reverse complement strand
CTGCACATCGGTGATCGCTGCTTTCAGCACTTCGATCTTGGCGCCATCGACCATCTTCAGAACGACTGTCTGGTCCAGAATCCGGTCCACTTTCCCGACGATTCCCATGGCAGTGACTTTATCGCCTTTCTTCAGGGAAGAGCGCATTTGTTCAGCCGCCTTGCGCCGTTTTTGTTCTGGGCGCCAGAGGATGAAATAGAAAAACACGAGCGCGATTCCGATCATGATCAGCGTAGAGGTAATCCCGCTTTGAGGGCTCGGCGCAGCATCTTGGGCAAATAGCCCAGCGAAAGGTAAAAGAAAAAGCATAGATGTTTTCATAGAAATCCTTCTTTTTTACTTCTGCACGAATATGGCGAAAAACCGCTTATTTTTCAAGCAATGCAATATTTTCTATATGGGGAGTATGAGGGAATTGATCGACGGGCTGTAGTCTTTGGACCCGATATCCCGCCTGGACGAGTTCTTCGATGTTGGCGGCTTGGGTCGCCGGGTTGCAAGAGATATAGACGATCGTTTTGGGCAGTAAATTTTTTAGATGATGAATCGCCTGAGCGTCGAGTCCGGCGCGCGGCGGATCGACCAGGACCGCATCAGGGCTTAGCGAGCCCGGAGCCTCCCTCAAGTGCGCGATCGTTTGGCCAACATCCCCCTGATGGACGACCATATTCCCGATCCCATTGACCTTAAGATTTTCATTAGCGTCGAGGACAGCTTCCGGGCTCAGCTCGATTCCGACCACTTGCTTTGCGCTCTTGGCTGCGGCCATCCCCAAGGCTCCTCCTCCGCAATAAAGGTCGTAGACAACCGATGGGCTGCCGAGGAGCGAGAGCGCCGCATCGTACAACTTTTCCGCCTGGAACGTATTGGGCTGAAAGAAGGAACTCGGACTGATTTTGAAACGGAGGACGCCAAGATTTAGATGAAGCTCTTCGACGATATGGTCAGGCCCGCCGAGGTGCATTTCAAAAAACCGTGTTTTATGTCCAAGCCTTGCCTGGTGGATGCGCAAGAAAATCGCAGCTTCGGGCGCAAGCGCCAGAATCGACTCGGCAAACCCTTCGAGATCGTCTCGAGACGGGGCGAAGTCGGGATGTCCAGAGACGTTGAGGATTGCCATTTTTTGGCCTGTGCGCACTGCTTGACGAAGCGTTAAATAACGGAGGGTTCCTGTGTCTTTGGGAGGATAATAGGCCGAAAGAGAGCTCTCTTCCCACCACTTGCGGATTGAGGAGGCCGCGGCGGCAAACCAGGGTGGGCAAAGATGGCATTCGGTCACATTGAATACGTAGGGCGAGGCTTGGGCTATCCCCAAACCCAGGAAGCGATCGCCCGCCCCATTTTGGGAGAAGGTGAACTCCATTTTGTTCCTGTAGCCGAATGGACTCTCGCAGGGAAGGATCGGATCGACAGGATACTTTCCGTCGAACGCCAGCCCGACGCGGCGCATCTTCTCTTTGAGCTGAGCGCTATAGTTGAGCTGCTGCCAAGTGCAGCCTCCGCAAACCGTTGCATGGACGCAGCGGGCGGGCTCCCGATCCGGGGAAGGGGCCACGACTTCCAAGAGGCGCCCCTTCTGTATCCTATACCTTTTTTTCCTCCACTCGACCCGAATGGTATCGCCCGGAACAGAGTGGGCGACCTCGATTTCCTTAGCCCCAAGGAGGGCGACGCCGTAGCCTTTTTTCGAAAATTTTTGAATGGAGATCTCTAAAGTCTCTTTTGGCTTTTGCATGCCAAAGAGAATACATTAACGCTGCTTTTTCTTGAGTTTCGGTTTGGGTTTCTTGAGCTTTCCGCTTTTTTCGGCCGCGACCGATTCTCTTCGAAACACTTTTGCGACCCTTTCCAATTTGATCGTGCAGACGCGAACGCGCTGGGCCGCAGCCTTATTGCCGCGGGTGACCTTGATCAAATCTTTGGCCACGTTGGCGAGGAGATGATCAAGCTGCTGCACCGACTCTTTCAGACTCATAATCTATTTTGATCCATAGGTGTCGGGAAAATTTTTTCGCAATATTTTTTTTTCGTGTTGTCGGCCATTTGAGAACATTGCTATAAGGAGGAAATGGCTCCGGCGCAGCGCTTCATTGCGTATATGGCTCTCTTTTTTCCAAGTCTGCTTGGGGCGATGCTCATAGGAAATCCAGCAGAGCCAGCTTTAGATAAAGCGGGCCTCTTCACTTCCCCAGACTCTTGGGCCTCTCTCCGAGTCGCATTCTTGGAGGACTTTGTGTACCATCAGAGATTCCGAGACGAATTCAAAATAGATGGAATTCAAAGCTCGAAGAACTATGCGACGCTTTCCACCAAAGCAGGGATGGCCACGCTCAATTTCGAGGACCGGATCGATCTCTATGGCATTTTCGGAGCGTCCAGCCTACAGCTCAACCATGAAATTTTTTCCACCATGCAATTCTCATGGGGTTTCGGCGGCAAACTCGTCCTCTTCGAGGCAAGAAACCTTTACTTCGGACTCGATATCAAATACTTTGTGGCCAACCAAAGGCCGCGCTATTTTCTGGCCGACGGGCTCCCTTTCAATGTAGTGGACGATTTTAAATTCAAATATAACGAAACGCAATTCTCGCTCGGGATGTGTTATCGCTATACACTGATCGCCCCTTACCTTTACGCGACCTATCTGATCACAAAAATCGATCCCGATCCGATGATTGCTCTTGTCCGGTGGCCTTTAGATACGAGTATCTTAGTGGATGCGGAATGTAAGTCCTTCGTTGCGAATCGCAGGTGGGGCATGGCGCTCGGCGCCACGCTTCTCAGTGGCTCCAAAGCGACCCTATCGGTCGAATCGCGGATGTTCAATCAAAACGCCATCGACGTAAATCTCGACGTCAGATTCTAGCCCGAACTACACGCGTTGGATCATTGTGGACGCCTGTGATGCCTTCGAAGCAAAGGCCGTTTGTCCCTAGAGCCGTGTCATTTTCTTCTGTGGTAGTACAGTCGCCTAGATGATTGACATACTCCCCTACGTGGTTGCCAAGGGTCACGTCGGGATCCGATGCGTTGAAAAGAGAGACGATTTTATCCGGATAGGCCTTTTTCAAAAGCCTTGCAAATTGGACGACATCCGTTTTCTTTTCAAACAGATTGATGATTTTGTTTAAGTTGGCAAGCGCCTTTGGATCTTTGGCATAGCGCTTTCGGTATTCAGCCAAAATCGACTGGAATTCTTCTCCCTTGCAGCCCTGATAACGCCAGTAAGGGGTCGGCTGGTGGCCCGGATTGACGAAAATCTGCTCGAGTTCAGGCGGCATCCCGCTGACGGCGTCTAAAAAAGCCCTCCAATATAAATCTGGATCCCCCTGCCAAACTCCCATTCCGACAGCGGGGAAAATAGCAAGGCCGCTTTCAGCCGCGGTCAAGGCCGTTTGAAACGTCTCTTTCATGATCGTCCGGTTCGAGATCTTTGTCTGAGGAGTGGATTGGATCCCCCGGATTCCGCACGCGTTGATGAGCCGGATCGCGTCGGGGTCTCCAGGATTTCTTTCTAAAATCTTTCCGTTGCCGTCGATAAAAATCCGAAAATCCTCCCTTTTGACGACAAGAGCCCCTAATTGATAGAAGGTCAGGTCGAGGAGATCTAAACAATCCTGTTTTGTTTGAAATCCGTATTTTTGGAAGTTTTTCGCCGCATCTTTGACGAGCACTCTGGCGAATCGCGATTTGACGGCCGAGAGCTTGACCGGGTGTCCCCTGTCTACCGGAAGAGTGACGATGCCGTCTTGCAAAAGGGCCTCCTTGAGAGCTTGGTAAAAGGGAAGGGGCAGGGTGGGAGCGACGAAGATTTTTTGGCTGGCCAGGGTTGATGCTAGCTCTCCGTAAGAGATGCGATACACCGCATCGCCATGAAGGGTCGCTAAGTCGGGAACGTCAGTCACAGCCCGAGCATGCGAGTGGATCTTTGCCGGGATGCCTTTTGCGGTAAATGAGACCACCGAATTGGGGTCTGCCTCATTGATTTGCCTTCGAATCTCGCGAAAGGGCCGTCGGAAGGCGAACAACTTGCCGCTCCCGGGTTTGGTGACTGCGCCCGGTCCGAGAAGCGCCTGATAGAATAGGTTGGCGGGGCGGATCGAGAGAGACAACAGCGAAGTATCGGGATAAGGGGTTCCTTCACCGATTTTGTAGCCCTTAAAAGGAGGGGCCTGCTGCAAAATCGAATCGAAGGGCGATTTCGTCTGCGGGGTCCAGAGGTAAGCGCTCAGCGCTCCGGCTGCGCTGCGGAACGGGGCCGTGAAAGCAGCAGAGACCTTCTCGTAGAGCGAGAGGGGTTTAGCCTTCTTATCCCAAATAGGCGTTGAATATGTCGCAGTGATTTTCGTAACCATAATTACGAATAAGTATAACACAAACTGAATAATAAAGAAAATAAAAAATATTTAAATTATACCGCTATACTTTCATATTATGGTAGACTGCGTCGACATCGTCGAGGTTCTCGAGCCATTCGATGAGGGCGATGTTCGAATCGGCGTCCGTGTCGGACACCTCGACCCAAGATTTGGGGATCATCGCAAGCTCCGCTTCCTCGCACTTGCCGCCTGCCTTCTCGATTGCCTCTTTGACTGGGGCAAGACTTGCGACCGGGGTGGTCACGACATAAGCATCGTCTTCGGCGGCCATATCTTCCGCCCCGCTTTCGCTGGCCAGAAGAAAAAGGGGATCCTCCTCGATGGATGATTTCGAGACCCGGAGCACTCCTTTCCTTTCGAAATTGTACGAAACGGCGCCCGGCGTCGCCACCGTCCCGCCGCATTTATTGGTCGCGATCCGGATATCGGAAGAGATCCGGTTTTTATTATCCGTCATGATATCGACGATAAGCCCAACGCCCCCATATCCGTAGAGCTCATAGGTCATCTCGGTATAGTCTTGGGTGTCGGAAGAGGCGGCTTTCTTGATGTTCCTTTCCACATTGTCATTGGGAAGATTGGCGTCCTTGGCTTTTTGGATCGCGGTGCGCAGCTTGCTGTTGGACTTCGGGTCGGGCCCTCCTTGCTTCACAGCGGAGATGATCTCTTTCATAATCCGGCTGAAAATCTTCCCCTTCTTCTTATCGGATCGCTCCTTTCTGTGTTTGATATTGGCCCATTTGCTATGACCTGCCATGGTGTTTTTTCCTCTTAAAAAATTCGAGACTCTTCTTTTCCCATTCTTTTGCAAGGCCGAACTCGGCGAACTCCTTCTCCCTTTTCCGGAATTCAGGCGTATGGCTATGGACCGCCCCTTTCGCGTCGATGCGGGCCGGAACTGCGGCGTGGAGCATCTCATGGTAGACGATGAACTCGACGAAGTAACGCGGGACAGCTGCATCGTCGAGGAGCGGATTGATCCGGATCTGATTGCGGTGGCGATCGTAGCTGCCGAATGTCATGCACTTGAATGCCCCGACACGACGATGCGTCGACCAACCGATCGCGACGTCAAGGTTCGGAAAATAGCGCTTGCCGACCGACCTCTGGATTTCATGGAGATCGTAGACCCGCCCCTTTGCTATGAGGGCGTCGGGCTCTGTCCGCACCTTGGAAAAATAGAGATGCGCCATTTGCCGCACGATCTTTCCCGCTTGCCGGTCTCCCTTCACGGCATAACCGATGACCGCTTCGAGAACGGGGCTAGGGGCTTTGGCAAAGAGGCGGTGAAGGCGGAGATGGACGCTTTGACGCTCTTTGCGGCAAGAAAAAAAGGAGGTCCGGTTCTCATGCCAGGCCAGATTGAGGGGCACTGGACAGAGCGCAGCTAATTTGATCGATGCGATCTCTTCGAAAGATAAGATCATAAATTTTTCTGCATTAGGATTTTGTCTAGGTATTTGCCGTTCTCTTTCACGAAATGGCGCTGCTTTCCATACACCTCGAACCCAAACCTCTCATAAAGGCGGATTGCCGGATTGCCCGCGTAGACCTCCAGATGGAGGAGCTCGATATGAAAACGTTCTTTAGCCAATGTCATGAGTTCTCTGAGAAGTTTTGTCCCGATTCCTTTCCCTCGGAATTTTTCATCGACGATGACCGCGAAGAGACACTGGTGGGCCAGTTTTTTGTAAGGCTGCAAATAGAGGTTTGCGATCCCGCACGGCACCGAGTCCCATAGGGCCGTGAGGACGGCGCCGTATTTGTTGTAGCCGACCCAGATGCGGGCGGCGTCTTCGACCTCTCGTAAATCGGCGAGAGGAAACCATTCGAGCACCCCTGGCTGCAATAGCCAATCAACGAGGTATTTTTGGTCGGAGTCAACAGCTAAACGAATCGTCAAAGAACCTTCGCTCATGAAAAAAAATGCTCCATCAATACGCGGGGCCTTTTGCACCCGTCAATGTGGACGTAATTCTCTTGCCGCGCAAATTCGATAAAGTTGAGTTTCTGCAAAAGGGGGGTGAGCAGACTTGGCTCAAAGAGCTCCGCATGGACGCTCTCTAATCGGAAACGGGTCTTTGCGAGATGGAGGAGGTTGCGGATCAGGTCGGTGCCAATCCCTTTGCGCCTATGCTCAGGATCGACGATGATATAGAAGGAACAGTGGTGCGCCACTTTTTTATAAGGCATGAGGAAGAGGGTGCCGAGGGCGCAAGGGATATTTTGCAAAGTTCCCGTCAAGCTTGCATTGTACTTCGAAAAACCGATCCAATTTTTTAGGGCCTCTTCCATTTCAGCGGGCCCAAAAGGAAAATCGTCAGAGGCGCCGCCTGCCGAAAAGCACTTCTCCAGAAAAGCAAGGTCGCCCGGTTCAGAGAACCGGATATCGAAATCTGCAAGCAGGGTCATCCAAATTCCTTGAGATAAGCGTTGACGAATTCGTCGATTTCTCCATCCATAACCGATTGGACATTTCCGATCTCCACTTTTGTCCGGGTATCTTTGACGAGAGTGTAGGGCTGAAACACATAATTGCGAATCTGGCTTCCCCAGGCGATCTCTTTTTTCTCCCCGCCGAGGCTGGACATTTTCTCCTGCCTTTCCAGCACCTCTTTTTCGTAGAGTTTGGACTTGAGCATTTTTAAGCAAGTCTCTCGGTTTTGCACCTGGCTCCTTTCGCTCTGGCAGGAGACGACAAGCCCTGTCGGGATATGGGTCATCCGGACCGCGGAATCGGTCTTATTGACGTGCTGGCCCCCTGCTCCAGAGGCGCGGAAAGTGTCTACCTTGATCTCTTCGGGGCGAACCTCGATCTGGATGTCCTCGATGATCGGGGTCACGTCGACGGAGGCGAAACTGGTATGGCGCTTCGCGTTGGCATCGAAAGGAGAAATCCGGACAAGCCGGTGGACCCCCTTCTCCGATTTGCAATAGCCGTAGGCAAAAGGGCCTGTGAACCGAAAAGTCATGCTCTTGATCCCAGCCACCTCCCCCTCAAGGCGGTCGACCACATCGACCTTCCACCCTTTTCGGGAAGCGTACCTCTGATACATCCGGGAAAGCATCGCGGCCCAATCGCAAGACTCAGTCCCGCCGGCGCCTGCGTTGACCTCAAGGTAACAGTCCCTGTTGTCCAGTTCTCCGGAGAGCATTTTTCGAATCTCCAGATCGCCGAGCCTCTTCTCTATGTCAAGCAAATTCTCCAAGAGCTCTTTGACAAGGTCGGAATCTCCGAGCGATTCCGCTTCCGGCAAGAGATCCTTGACATCTTGAAACCGGCTCTTCAACTCGTTATAAGGAACGGTCCAGAGCTTTAAGCGATTGCTGTCTTCAATGATTTTTTTTGCGGCGTCGCCATCGTCCCAAAAGTCGGGAGACGCCATTTTCTCGTCTAACCTGCGGACTTCTTCTTCTTTGACCGCCAGGTCAAAGATACCTCCACATCGCGCTCAAGCGCTCATCGATCGATTTCAGTTTTTCCTGAGTTTCAAACTGCATGGGAGGCCTCCTAGCCCAAGTTTTATCACACTAAGGCCCAAAATTCAAGGCAAATCAGGGCTAACGTATTAAAATAGTAAAGACCAAAGACGGTCGGGCTGCTCTGCGGACTTTCCCCAAAATGAAACATTTTTGGGCCCCCTTTCCGCGCCGCCCCCGCACGCCCAGGCGGCGGGATTGGGGCTGCGAGCACCAGTCGCGCGATTTCTTAAGGCCGCCTACTGCGTGGCGTCAGAAGCGCTCTCTATCGTGCCTTGCTCGTGCGTCGCACAGAGTGCGCCTCCTCGCTTTTGCAGCACGATTGCTCTTTGCCCGAACCCGCCATCGGCTGCACTCGCGCTCCCGCTTCGCGGGTCCCTACCGTGCGCAGATAAGCCGCCTGCTCCGCGGCGGCCGTACCGTACCTGTAGGTTCACGATGAACGTATCCCAAAAAAATAAATAATTCACTAACACACTGACGATATCTAAATAAGTATAAAACTTGAAATTATTTAATAAATAAAGTAAAATTAGACAGATTTTTTACCGGAGAATTACCCTGCTAGCAATAAACCAATTGAGATATCCCATTTGTCCCCTCCCAGTGCGCACTGGGATCGCAGTAGCTGCAGCAATCACAGCTTTGGTCGTTCCCAACCTAAAGCAAATACAAGAAGCTGTGTCTCGAATTTTCGACGCGCCTTCACTCTGCTCTCCCGAACGCGTAAAAAATATTCAAATAGACTCTGACTCTTTAAGTGGGAAAAGCAATCCTCTACTCTCTGAACTTACTTCACTCTACGATAGAGCCCATTCATTAATCCAAAAGGAATTGAAACTTGCCGAAGCGGAAGGAAAAAAGCTCCTGATCGGGGTTGGAGAAAATCATGAGGAGCATGACAGTTTAATTAGTGAACTTATGGTAGGCCTTGCATCACATAGTTTAGGGATTCACGATATTCTGACAGAAACAGTCGACCGATCTCATCTTGATAAAATAATAACTAAACCATTCAATTTGAAAGAAAAATTTTTAAATTACCAGATTTTATTGCCGATTCTCTTAAAAATGGGCGTCAATATTTATTGCGTAGATCCGTTTGGTAGTAAAGAGACGAGAATTCAAGTGGCAAGCGAAATTCGGAACTCCGCCATCAACAACGAAATAGCCAGTCTGAATTCTAATTCTCATTCTATTTTCTTTGGTGGAGCTGGACATCTGATGCACCTAGCCAATGACAAGGTTCTTCAAGCCAAATATAGGCTTTTGCCTATTAATACTGTCCCCGTGACCGGTTTAATGGGATTGATGCCTGACAAGATGCGTCGCTGGATTGAGGATAATTGCGCTCACTTTTTATATGCTTCTAGATCGAGAGATTTATCCCAAACATTTCAAGCGATGAGTCAATTGCCCGCTATCCAACAAAACAACGAGCTTACCTCTGCATTCCAGAAGTTCGGATCGAGCAGTGTGATGATCATTCATCCTCATGTTGATCTGATCGATCCACCATCGAATTCAATCGAAATTCAACATCCTGATTTTATCAAAAATTTTGAACAAAAAAATCCATTTCAGATACAACTTGTTAATGTCATGCATCAATTCTATACAGATTGTTCAAAAGATGAATATCAAGGATTAATCGTATATGGAGATCCCGGCACTGGCAAAACACATTGTTCATATGACATAGTCGCCAAACTTAAAAATCAAGGGAAACGAATTGTTACAGCTGATTTCCATAATCAACTTCTCTCAGAGGCTCGCTACATCGAGATCTTAAAGAAGTATTTGAATTCAGATAAGAAAGAGATGATGATTGACGACATCATCTCGATTTTCGAAAACCAATGGAAAAATGCCGACCTCTTTTTTGTGGATGATACGAATGAGCATCTCTCCGCGCTGACTGATGTAACCAGGGCAATGTTTACTTATGCTGAAAGAACCAAAAAGAAAATCTTAGTCAATGCAAATACACCTCCCTTTGAGACAGTAAAAACAGAAAGAGATTCTTGGGACTGTAGCGGACGCCTTCGCATACTAGAGGTGCGGGGAAAAGATTACCGAAAAGAGCACGCTTGGCACAAAATTATTCAACCTCTACCCATCGACTTGTCAACGGATGCCTCCTGGGCCTGGACCCCTGAACAAAAAGAAATTATTGGCTGGATTCAAGCGCTGAAAGCAGAGCAAGATGAATGCGGGCTTTTCATTGCAGGATCGCCTGGAACTGGAAAAACGACAGCGATTCGGAAAGCATTAAAAAACGAAAACACCTTATGGTTATCGAGCGATACGATAGAAAGGAATGCGTTGCAGACCCTTCCTCTCTCAGACTACGAATTTCTTGTCATCGAAGATTTGAATGATTTTGGAATCTATAACTCACCAATTGAAAATATCATCTCAGAACTCCTCAACAAAGAAAATATTAAAAACGCAAAGGGAAGACACATAAAAACAATCCTTACATCTAACGCACCTCATTTTGCAGAGCGATTAAAAGATGCTATTGCTTTTGATAAGTTGAGCGATCGAATGGGGAGCCGCTTTCTCAAGAAATATAAGGAACTTAACCTACAATCTACGATCGATTTCAGAACTCCGAATGCTTCAATGGGCATCATCATGGGCTTGAATGACAATCACGATACTCTGGTGCGACCCGGTATGAAAATATATGAATTTTCTCTAGAAGAGTTCAATTCCTCACTGGACATGTTTGCACAGCAAAACCAGTTTTCAGAACAGTGGCAATATCGAAAGAATGTCAAAAAACAAGCAACGGAAGCAGACTGCATTATCCTTAAATGGGATGACAAACCTGGTTTTAGTTTTGAAAATCAAGAATTGCCGCTCTTTCTTGAACTCATGGAAAGCAAAAATAAACAGTTAATTTTCAAAACAGAAAGCCCCAAAACATTTCAATCAGAACTGAATCAATTAATGAACAATCCAGGAATGGGAGTGCTAGGCACTTTTGACCCCAAATCTCTTTCGAGAATCAAAAGACTAGTGACTATTTAGTCGACATGATTGTCTGCGCGAGCCTCATTGACGAGACTTTGCGACCAGTTGGGAGCTTGGCTGCCTTCTAGGACGTTTCGCCGAGCTGCCATTTCCGAAGGAGGGCTTGTAGCCTCTTCTTTTTCTTGAGAAGCGCTTGGCTTTTATTGAATTGGGCAACGAGGTAGGGCTGCTTGCCCTTCAGAACGATGAGATGAAGTCCCGCATCGCTCAAGGGGAGGCCGGCGATCTTCAATCTCCCTGAGTAAAGATCGCTGACATAACTGCCCGCAAGAACGCGGTTGAGGAGAGCTCCTTCGATTTCCCCATTAGCCACCGCGTCGAGCAAATTGGCAACCGATGGGTAATTGCGGACGATCAGCCCTTCATATTTCTGCAAGATAAGGACCGCAGGATCCCCTGCGATGACCCCGATGTGTTCCCCGCTCATTTTACTCAAATCGCTCTTATGCCCTCCCTCCGGCACGATAAGCACGGGACCGATATCTAAAAAGTTTTGGGAAAAATCGTAGAGGGCCAAATTGAATTCATAAGGAGGAAGCGATGAAAGGACGGCTTGATAGCGGCCCTGTTTCATCCCCTCGAAAAGAGCGTCCCAATTCGCTGCAATGCGCTCGAACTCCAGTCCGCTCTGCTTTGCGATGTCAAGGAGGATCTCTTCGGTAAACCCGTTGACGTAAGAGTTTTGCGCGCCGAAAACTAGAGGATACCAATTGGGATCGACCCCGATTTTTATGGGTCCGCGCCCTCCCCGATCGCAGCCGCAGCTATGCAAGAACATTGCTGAGATGCAGATCGCGATAAAAAAAAAGGAACGTGACATTGGGAGGATTCTAAAAGATTGTTTTTTAGTTTGCAAAGATTATACTACGACCGTTCAAAAAGAGTGAAAAATGCCAAGGCTGCGGACACTTGAAAAAGCTCGGGGGTTCGAGCTTTTTCAAGGGAAGCAGACCTAAATTTGAGCCAGGCAAATCCGGCGTCGAAGCAGCTAAACTTGAAAAGTTTAGTGCTGCGGACACTTGCAAAAGAGCGGGGGTTCGCTCGTTTGCTAGGAAAGTAGACGGGACACAAATTCAGTGGCTGTCCGACGCAGGCAGATTCACACTTTTTGAGCGGGAGTAGTATAGAATTTTTCCATGCCACTGGCCTATCTTCTCGTCAATTTCGGCGGCCCTCGCGAAGCTTTGGAACTCGAGCCGTTTCTCAAAGAACTCCTTTGCGACCGCGACGTGATCCGCACCAAATTCCCAGACTGGCTGCACAAATGGATGTTCAGGCGGATCGCGAAAAAGCGCGCCCTCAAAATACGCGTTGACTATGAACGGATCGGATTTTCGCCGATCTATGAGGATACGGAAGCCCTGAGAGCCGCCCTACAAGAAAGATGCGGAGTCCCTGTTTTCACTTTCCACCGCTACCTGCCCGCAACGCATAGGAGATCGCTCTCCCAAATCGAAAAATGCGAGCTTAGCGAAATCCGCGCTCTGCCGCTATTTCCCCAATTTTGCTATGGGACCACAGGAAGCGTCGCAAGGTTTTTCTCTGAGAATCTACCTAGAGAGGTTGTCCAAAAACTCCGTTGGGTCAAATCTTATGCGGAACATCCTTCTTTCATCCAGGCGTGGCAAAAACGGATCTCCGGGTTCCTGGCGGATCGGAAGTTGGATGACAAAGACACCTTCCTCTTTTTTTCTGCGCACGGAGTGCCTCGAGCGTTTATCGACGAAGGGGATCCTTACCAAGAGGAGTGCGCGCGTTCGTTCAGGGGAGTGATGGAAGGTTTCCCGAATATCCCGGGTCGTCTTGCCTATCAATCGAAATTCGGACGGGGGGAATGGCTCCGCCCCTACACAGAAGAAGAATGCAAAATCGCTTTATCATGGGCTAAGGAGAGGAAACAAATCGTTTTTGTCCCCATTAGTTTTACCTCCGACCACATCGAAACCCTTTTCGAGATCGAAGAGCTCTATTTGCCCTTGATCCGCGCGAGCGGACTCAATGCCCATCGCTGTCCAGCCCTCAACCTCGATCCTGAATGGATCTCGGGTCTACAAACAATTGCCAAACAATCGGTTCTCTTTTCAAATCAAACGCTGATCAGGAAGGGATGAAACCCCGGTCTTTCGACCGGGGCGCTAGAGAAAATTCAAGGGAAGCTAATGGTGATAATGGGGCTATGCGACTGCAGGCTGTCCAGAGATGCCACTCCATAGGTGACACTTCCATTTTGCACCTGATTGTTATCTATGAATTGCAAAACATTCGCAGGGACTTGAGCGAGGAATACCCCATTGCGATACACGAGATATCCTACAGCATTCGGATCGGTGCTCGCCTGCCAATTTAGGGTGTTAAAATATTCAGTAAACACGCCAAAGTTGTTTGAAGATTGCGTCACTGCAAGATTGGAAGGGGGCAAGACAAGAGCCTTGGTTCCGGTAGAAGCTACAACGGAATTCGTCCCTCCATTAGAGTTGACCCAAGCAGCAGTTGAATTGACGGCATTTCCCATCAGGGTTGCCGCTACGGATGGGGAACCATTTTGCAATCCTGTGGAAATAGTCAGTGGAACCGACCAAACGCTATTCATAAAGCCTGTGATATCCAACTCCGATGATTGGATCTGCAAAGCAACTCCGTTGTAAAATAGATAGAGAGCCAACGCATCTCCGAACGAACAGACCGAGCGGCCTGCTTGAAAAGAGTACAAATTATCAGCGATGAGATCTGTAGGCTCCATCCAATTTCCATAAACAGGGTGTATGGAAGATTGAATGTTGAAAGTCATATTATCGAATGAATTGCTCCAGAGGGCAATGGCATTCCCTGTGGCATCGTAAGCCACTCGAGCCAAGAGTGTGCTCGGGTCGCGCATCCCTGGATCTGAAAGAGAAACGGGAGCGCTCCATTGGCCGCCCACAGGCTTGGTAGCCGCCTGCACGATTACGGAAGAATAGACCGAGCCCGTCTGATTGAAACTAAACCAAACGGCTGTTGCATTGCCATTTCCATCGACTGCAATATGGGCATAGCCTGCTTGGCTTGAATTGGCCGAAATTGCTGTGGCATTACTCCAGGATCCAGAAGATAGAAGTTTTGAAGAAGTGTATACTATATCGACTGGATTTGCAGTACTATGCCAGGCGAGATATGCGATGGCGTTGGAACCGGCGCCTCCGATTGCCACTTTAGGATATACTGCATTGCCCCCGGGATTCATAATCAGACTGTGGGCTTGCCAGTTGCCCCCAATCGGCTTGACGGAAACTTCAATGTTTCCATTTCTTGCCCATGCGGCGACCGCATAGCCTGCTCCATTTACCGCCAAACTGGGGTTGGTTGCATTCGTATTGGATAAGGAGACAGGAGCGCTCCAAGCTGCGAAGTAATTTTTTGTTGCCGCTTGGATTAAAGAGCCCTGTATCCACACAGCAGTCGCTTTCCCCTGAGAATCTAAAGCCACCACAGGAGATGAAGCACCCGCTGCTGAAAGGGTCGCAACAGCGCCCCAATCAAAACCAGCTAATTTGAATTTGGATTTCAGAACCCCGCTTTCAATCCAAACTGCAACGGCATTCCCATTCGGATCCATTGCAACTTTAGGATCGCTTGCATTGATTCCTGGAGTGGAAAGAGCCTGAGGGGGAAATGTCCAATGGAGATTGCCACAGGTCAACTGAGAAAGACTCATCATCGAAATAAAAAAAATTAATAAATTTTTCATAAAATTACCCATTTAATATTGTTAAGGAAAGCTTACATTTATAATTTGACTTAAGAAAAAGTTGACATCAAGCGCTGCTACACCATAAGTGACAGATCCATTTTGCACTGTATTATGGTCGATAAATTGGGTCGCATTGGGAGCTACTTCATTGATCAAGAGGCCGTTACGGTAAATCAAGTATAACTGAACGTCTCCACTTGGACTAGCAGTCCAGGTGATCGTGTTGAAATAATCTTTAAAGACGCCAAAATCATCGACGCTTTGCACGACCGCAAGGTTGGATGGAGGCGCCACCGGCGTCTGCGATGCTGAAGCAGCTTGAACGGTTGTGTTCGTCCCGTCCGAAGAAAGCCACACGGCTGTCGCATAGGAAACTTGTCCCCCTGCATTGAAATTTGAGCCCACCACTGGAAACCCATTATCGGATCCACTAGAGATCGTGGTCTCCGATGACCAAACGGGTTCACCAGTAATGTTCGTAGTGCTTGTTTCTGCGGATTGGATGTTTACAGAGGAGCCGTCAAAGAGCATGGTAATTGCTGTAGAATTTCCTATCGAGTCGCTACTTAGACTCCCTTTAAAAGTGTAGATATTCGGGATGCTGTTCAAGAAGCTTACCGGGGTCCACATTCCTGCAGGAGTTTTTAAAGCCGATTCCACGACGTAGGACTCGCCATCGTAAGAAATCGACCAAAGAGCCACCTTGTTCCCAGAGCTATCGGTTGCAATGTCGATGAATAGGGCACCTGGGTTTCCAATGCCTGTATCTGAAATCTGAATCGGGAGGCTCCAGCTGGTGCTCGATGCAGGCAAAATTGCCGAAAAAACGAATACGTTGGAATAGTTTCCATTCGCGTCTACAAAATATCGGAACCAAATGACATCGGCATTCCCCATCGCATCTACGGAGACAACCGGGAAATTATGACTAAATGCCGATGAAACAGGAATAATTCTGACGGCCGAGCCCCAGACACCCCCTTTTTGGGTCGCTGACTCGACAGTTGCCGCCCCTGTACCCAAAATCGTTTGCCAAACTGCCACCACTGTCCCATTAGCGCCGATTGCGACATCGGGGTTGCTCGAATTAGCAGGGGAGAGCGTGCTGACCAGGCTCAATGAACCACCCCATTGCATCCCCGAAGATTCGATAAACCCGCTCCTTTGCCAGACGGCAACCATGGCTCCCGATGCATTGACCGCCATCACAGGAGTGGCGGCTCCCGATGAAGAGACAGCAGTAGCGGAGCTCCAACTTCCACCAAAAGGCAAAGTGGATAATGTGACCTTCCCATCAGAGGCAAGCCAGATCGCCGACACATTTCCGCTCGAATCACATCCAATCCTAGGGGCAGAGGCTCCAGAACCCGATAGAGCGACTGGAGTTCCCCACGTACCATTGACAGGCTGAGAGCTCGCAAACACAAAACCATTTTCCACCCACGCCGCCGTCGCGTTCCCACTCGTATCCACGACCACATGAGGGTCTGAGGAATTATCCATGGTCGACGCCGAAATGGTAACAGGGGCCGACCAGTTCAATTGAGCCTTTACTTGGATAAAGGCACTGATCATCAAAAAAAGAAGGATCCATTTTTTTTTCATTCTCACATCACTTTAACCCGGGTTTGTTTCCAAGAGTTAAACTCAAACCCAGGTAGCTGATGAGTTAACTCTAAAAAAAGAAACGGTTAGGATCGCATTAAGAAAAAAAACAGTCAAGTTTTTATTTTAGCCGAACAGAGAGCACCTAGAAAAAACCCGTGTACTAGACAAAAAATTTCGCGTTGAGGAGCAAGGGCAACGATAACAATGATTTAACGATATAACGATAAAAAAGAAGATTGTCGCAAAGCAACGGAAGGACAAAATCGTCCGATTTTCTCATCGTTATATCGTTAAATCGTTTTCCTCTCCAGCCACACGAATTGTCCATTACATATAAAAAAAACACAAAAAAGAACCTAAAAAATCCCAGCTCGCTTAAAATCATTTCTTGCTTTTTTTTAGGAGCACGTATGCACAGATTGCTTTTTTGCCTTTTCGCCTTTATCGTTCCGCTTGTTTCCCAAGAACTCTATCACGAGACGACCGGAGAAGCGGCTCCCGATACTGAAATCCAACCCCTACAGCTTCCAAAACTTTGTCTACACATGATTGTCAAGGATGAAGCTCATGTAATCACCCGTTGTTTAGATTCGGTGATGCCAATCATCGACTACTGGGTCATCGTAGATACTGGATCGACTGACGGCACTCAGAAAATCATTCAGGAATATCTATCGGAGATTCCGGGAGAGCTGCATGAAATTCCGTGGAAAAATTGGGGAGAGACTCGCTCTGAAGCTATCGCTTTCTCAAAAGATAAAGCCGAATATATCCTTCTTATGGATGCCGACGATGTGCTGGAGTTCTCCGGTCAGACACAACTTCCCCACTTGACTCAAGATCAATATTGCATGTGGCGCGGCAGCAAAGGCTTTACTTACCAAAGGCCTCAGATCATCAAAGGGGACCTCCCCTGGAGGTATATCGGCGTAACCCATGAGTACTTGGATTGTCCTCATCCCTACACTTCCGAACTGCTCGAAACGGTTAGATACATCACGCTCGATGATGGCGCCGCCTCTCGTGATTTGAAGCAAAAATTCATGAAGAATGTGCAGCTATTAGAAAAAGGGCTCAACTCAGAGCCGGACAATGCACGCTACGCATTTTATTTGGCCGAGAGCTACCGCGATGCAGGGGAGAAAGGAAAAGCCCTCGAAATGTACCAGAAAAGGATTGCCATGAACGGCTGGGACCAGGAAGTGTTCTGGTCGAAAATACAGATATCCCACATCCTGCGGGACCTCAAATTTCCTTCAAATGTCGTCCTGGAATCTTACAAGGACGCCCACGCCTATCGTCCGCATCGCGCTGAACCGGTCTATTTCATTGCCGAAATTTTGAACCACCTCGGCCGATACGAAGAAGCCTATCGAATCTTGAAAACGCACGAACTGAATCCAAAACCCTCAGCGAAAGACGCCCTCTTCAATGTAGACTGGATCGAAGATTATGGACTTCTCTTCCAATTTTCGATTTGTTCCTATTATGCAAACCACTACGAAGAATCGCTAGATGCTTGCAATAAACTGCTGACAAATGCAGATCTCCCAGATTCATGGCGTCTTCTAACTGAAACCAACAGGACGTTCCCCATTGAAAAGCTGAGAGAAAAAATAGCTGCGAGGCGAGGCTTTTGTGAAGAGCCTATACTAAAGTAGTTTGCTGAGAGGCCCAACCGCCTAAAAAATTTTTGTTCCTGTTTTTTCACGATTTTCATAAGATCTTGCCTCTTATGAAAGCCGCACTTCTAAGAATTCTATTTTTGATTTCTGTCTTGTCCCTCGCAGAACTGCAAGCGCGGATTCCAGATCATTTTAAACCCGCGCTTGAAAAGTCTGGCACCTATTCCATGCGAAACATCGATTTCATTTATGTGCTTAACCTGGACCAGCGGCCTGAAAAGTTCGAAAAATGTAAAGAGCAGTTAAGCTTTTATGGGATCACACCCTACCGCTTTTCAGCAGTCAATGGGTGGAAACTTTCTTTAGAGACTATCAATGACGTGGGAGTCTGTCTCCAGCCATGGATGACCACGGAAAAATGGGGAACCTACTATGAGGAGGACCTTGTGCCAAAACACGAGCCAGTCAGCGTCCTCGGTAGAAATTACTTTTGCCACTGCATGTCTAGAGGCGCGATCGGCATCTCTCTCAGTCATCTTTCCATCCTGCAAGACGCATATGATTCAGGCTATGAGACGATATGGGTTATGGAAGACGATGTGGACGTGATTCAAAATCCTCATATCCTCTCCGACATTATCGACGAATTGGACCGCCTTCAAGGGAAAAACGGCTGGGATGTTTTTTTCACCGATCCTGATACAAAAAACACACGAGGAGAATATGTTCCCAGCTACGGATTTGCTTGGAGGCCCAATTTTTATCCTGAGAATCCCAATCAATATTCTCAAAGAGTTGATGTTAGCCCCAACATAAAAAAAATCGGCTCTCGTTTCGGCGCCTATTCGATGATTGTCCGCAGGTCCGGAATGAAAAAGATTCTCGATTTTCTGAAGCAGTATCACATTTTTCTCCCCTACGACATCGACTTTGTCTTTCCGAACGGAATACAGCTCTATTCGGCTAGATTCGATATCGTGTCAACGCAGCCCGGCGCACCCTCCGATAACGGCGCTCCTAATTACGAGAAGAAATAATGCAAGAAATGCTTTATGCACAGCCCGAGTCTCATTATGAATATGTTGTAGACATGCGCCCTGCAACCATCGGAAATAAAACCGAGGCTTACGCTTGCATGGACGAAGTTCACGGCTGGTGCTCGCGCCAAAAAGCCTCGATTTTGATCGATCTTATCATGGCCTCGGAAGCCAAGACCATTGTTGAAATCGGCGTATGGGGAGGAAAATCGCTTCTCCCCATGGCCTATACCCTATTCGCAAGGCGAGAAAAGGGAAAAATTTACGGCATCGATCCCTGGGACAATCAGGCTTCCATCGAAGGCGCTTCTCATGAGAGCAATATCGCTTTTTGGAGCCATGTGGATCACGAAGAGGTTCTAAGGCACTTGACATATGTAATTCAGAAGCGAGGGCTTCAAGATCACGTCGAACTGATTCGCGCTACTTCCGCAGACGCCGCCCCCATCTACAACATTGACCTATTGCACATCGATGGAAATCATTCTGACGCGACCTCTTACATCGATGTCACGAAATGGGTTCCCTTGGTCAAAAAGGGGGGCTGGATCGTTTTCGACGATATGAACTGGTTCGAAAATGGGGTTGCCACAACTCAGCGTGCCATAGATTATTTAAACACTCACTGCCACAAAATTGCCGAAATCAATGAAGCATGCCAATGGGGAATTTGGTATAAAAAATGAAACAGTTAGTATTTTTATTTTGCTGCATTTTTTCTCTTAAAGGTGAAACAATCGATGCTCTGAAACAAAACGTCTGCAACGTCTTACCCACTCTTGAGGGGTGGTGCTCAAAAGACAAAGCGTTGGCATTCATCGACTTGGTATTGGAAACAAAGCCCGATATATGCGTCGAGATCGGAGTGTTTGGAGGATCCTCGCTTTTCCCTGTCGCCTCAGCTCTGAAATATCTTAAATCTGGAGTCATTATAGGAATCGATCCTTGGGATAAAATCGAATGCATTAAATATTTCGATCCAATCGAAGATGCGATGAATTTAAAATGGTGGGGGTCATTGAATATACATTACATCTATCAATCATATAACAATATGCTGAGAAAACAACATCTCGAAGATTATGTGGAAACGATCAGAGCCACTTCCGAACAAGCTGCCTCTTCAATCGACTCAATCGATATCCTATACCTCGATGGAAATCACAGTGAATTCTGTTCAATCCAGGATGTGGAGCTCTACTTACCCAAAGTACGGCCCGGCGGATATATCTGGATGAACGACACCCTTTGGAGGGAAAGGCAGGATGCCGTAGATCTTTTGACCGCAGAGTGCGATGTGGTTCGCCTGATCGATAACGGAAACTGCATATTATTTAAAAAGAAGTCGTTATGAATAAATTGATGGCTGCATTTTGTATTTTCTCCAGCCTCTTTGGCTCAGAGATCGATCTTTCAAACTATGAAAAGAGGCTCTACAGTTTGCATGGGGAAGATGGGATCATCGCGCAAATTTTTCAACTAATCCCCCCCTCCTCTCGATTTGTTGTAGAGTTTAGCGCCGGCGACGGAATTACCGGCAGCAACTCCTATCTGCTTCGTCTTCAGGGGTGGAACTGTTTGTTGATGGATCGGGCGCACGAAAAGTTGGAGTACAAGCATTACAAGGAGTTCGTTACAGCGGACAACATCAATCAACTCCTTATAAAATATAGAGTTCCAGAGGAGTTCGATCTGCTTTGCATAGACAACTATAACGAATTTTACATTTGGAAGAATCTAGATCCCAAATATAAACCTCAAGTTGTTCTCATCAAATATAATGCGACTCATTTGCCAGATGTTGATAAGGTCGCTAAATACAGGGCTTATTACTGTGGAGATGACACCAACTATTTTGGCGCCAGCCTCCTAGCTATGTACAATTTAGGGAGGGCAAAAGGGTATTCCTTGGTCTACGCAGAAAATGTCGGAATGAATTTATTCTTCATCCGCGACGATTTGCTACAAAAATCCCCATGGCTATTCAAAAATGTGAACGATGTGAACCAGATCTATCGATACCCAGCCTATGGAAAGGGGCCGAACGGCGGCCATCGTGAAGATCCTAAACATCGCCCTTATACAACTTCTGCTGAGATCCTATGTGGTTCTTGATCGTTAAAAACGCATCGTTTTTGGGGTGGGGAGCCGCCAGAACCGATTTTTTAATCACGAGCGGTATATGTGGTTCTTGATCATTCTTACGCTCTCGGCATCTCTATTTTCTGATATCGAAGATCATCTGAAAAAGGCGTTGAACAAATCGCCGGTTCATTCTATGAGCGGGATCGATTATATTTACATGATTAACCTCGATCAAAGGCCTGAAAAATTTAGAAATTCTCTCGATCAACTCGCTCCTTTCCAGATCTATCCGCACCGATTTTCAGCGGTCAACGGCTGGGAGCTGAGTCTAGAAACTCTGAATGATGTGGGTCTAGTGTATTCGATCGAAATGGAAGGGGGCATCTTAGGAACCTGCTATCCGCTGGACAGCCGTTTCGAGCCTAGCCATGAAATCATCCAAAATTATGGGCAGAGTTATTTTTGCCACTGTATGTCCCGAGGCGCAGTGGGGATCTGTCTGAGCCATATTTCGGTCCTCCAGGATGCTTTTGATTCTGGTTATGAGACAATTTGGGTCATGGAAGACGATATCGAAGTGCTTCTTGATCCCAGAACGATCCCGAACGTGATCGAAAAGCTGGATCACCTGGTAGGACGGGAAAATTGGGATATGCTTTTCACGGACCGGGACATGCGCGATTCGAGTGGGAACTATACAACCACCTATTGGGCGGGCAAGAGGCCCGATTTTCTCGGCTTTTCAACGAACGATTTCACAAAAAAAACAATGGTGAGCCCAGATTTTTACGAAGTGGGGGCAAGAAGCGGAGCTACTTCAATGATCATCCGCAGGTCCGGCATCCAAAAACTGCTTCAATATTTTAAAGCACATCAGATTTTTTTTCCCTACGACATGGAATATATTTTCCCCCGAGGAATCAAACTCTACACCGTCGCGGAAGATATCGTTTCCAACTTGCCCAAAGCCCCGTCTGACAACGGCGGCCCAAACTATTTGAACAAAGAGAAATTATGAAGTTTTTATTATTATTCATTTCCGCAATTAATTTTGCCCATGCGACCCTTCCCCTACCAACCAAGGCAGACGACATCACCTACGAGTTTTTGGTCCAAACAGGAAGGGAAACGGGTCAATGCGACCATATTGAACACATTCAAAAGATCTTCGAAAACTATAAAGTGAAGACCCTTTTAGAATTCGGCCTTGGGTTTTCGACGAAATACTTCTTGGACAAGTGCACGAAAGTACTCTCTGTAGAATTCATTATCGGCCAATTGAAGCCCGATTGGATCAAGTACTGTCTGGATCTTTACAAAGGTTATTCGAATTGGATTCCCATTGCCTATTTTAGCAATTATTCCGGCGATTTTGCCTGGGCGCCCTATAAGTACTTTGCGAGCGTAAAACTCAGTGAAGCGGAAATGAGTTATGCGTCGACAGGTCAAGTTCCCTCTGATGGCGCCTATCAGACGGAGCTTAAGACCTTCCTCGGCAATCTCATGAAGTTCAATAAAGTGGACTTGGCTTTGGTGGACCCCTCCACGCTTCTCCGGGGAGCTCTTGTACAGCTACTTTTTGACAAGGCACCGATTATATTGGCTCATGATTGCGCCTCTTCCATCTCCCCTCAGGAGGGTGACATTTACGGTTACAGAAAAGTGGCAACACCGGAAGACTATGAAAGGATTTTCATCCCTCAAGGAAAAGGGACGCTGCTTTGGATCAAGAAAACGGATCAAACCGCGGCGCTCATAGAGACGATGAGAAATTATGCAGAGTCTCTCTAAGTCTCTTCTTTTGTTAAGTTCATTTTCTTTATGGACAAATGAGATTGAGTTTTACTTGGAGTCGCTGAAGCGCAATCCCGAGAATACCGACCATATTTTTCACCTTGCCGAATCCTATCTTTCGACACATCGATATGCAGATGCCATCCCATGGTATAAAATTCGACTCGAAAAAAAAGAGGGTGATAAAGCTCAGACTTGGGCCGCTAAATTTCATCTAGGGGAGTGTTATGAACGGACCAACGAATGGCAAAACGCCCTCTACTGGTATCTTGAGGCCCATCAGACCGATCCCAGCCATCCCAACCCTCTTCTCAATATTGCCGCTCATTACAGGCTCCATGGGGAACCCGATCTCGCTTACATATTTGCAAAACACGGCTCTCGCCTTTTCCCATCTTCCGACTACCACTTTGACGAGGAGCTTTCGATCGTATCGTTTTATACCCGTTTCAAAGAGGATGGATACAAGGCAGCAAGCGACCTTCTCCTCAGAAAAGAGGTCCCTTGGTATGTAAAAAACCAGGCGTACAGCAACATCCTTTATTACACGCAAAATCTCAAAAACGCCCACTTTCGACCCATTGAAATCGATCTTCCCCTGATTACAGAAGAGAGTAGCGAGCGGTACCATCCAATGAATCCTTCGATCGTGAAGACGGAAAATGGGTACGAGGTCATTTGTAGATCGGTCAATTACACCCAAAAGGGGGCAAAAGAGTTTGAAACGATCGATTCTACGGGATATTTCAATACAAGGAATTTTCTCGTTCAATATTCGAAAGAATTCCAGATCCTTTCCCAACAGGAGATCATCGAAAACCTAGTGCGGGAACGGCGCCCCTCTTGCTTCGTGCAGGGACTTGAAGATCCCCGGATTTTTAAGTTTCAAGGATCTTCTTGGTTTACTTGCACAACGCGCGACAATACGCTCGATGGCATTCCTCAAATCTCTCTCTGTAAAATGGGCAGCAATGGAAACGTCGAGAAATTGCTCCTTCTGAATGGACCCGACCCTTCTCGCTGCGAGAAGAATTGGCTTCCCTTCATCAAAGACGAGACCCTCTATGTCATCTATTCCTATTCTCCCTTCGTCATCTACCAACTCGACATCGAAACGGGCGACTGCATCCTAGATTTAAGTTATGAGCCAACCTACGATTTTACCCAGTTCAGGGGGTCTGCGGGACCGATTCCATTTGATGATGGCTATTTGGTCCTCATCCATGAAGTGACCTACACCTCCGACCAATCCCGCTGCTATCTTCATCGGTTCGTCTATCTCGACCATCGCTTTTTCGTAAAAAAGATCTCAAAACCCTTTACATTTCTCCATCAAGGAGTTGAGTTTTGCGGGAGTATGACTTTGAATCATGAAGAGAACCAATTGATTCTCGCCATTGGAATTGAGGACAACAAAGCCTATCTATGCACCGTCGATTTAAACACGATCCACTCCTATCTTTATTCTTTATCTCATTGATCCTTTCTCTAGGGTGTTTTGCCTCTATCAGAGAGGACTTCGAAGAGATAGCTTTCCGCCAAAAAATCGTCGTAAGGACGAAGAGGATCGATTTCAAAGATTATCCCGACTCGTTCAACCCTTCGATTTTGAAAGTCGACGGTGGGATTTTGATGTGCTTCCGTTACTGCCCCGACCGATATTCGATTCCCGGGCTAAGCTACATCGGGATTGTCCTTCTAGATGAATCCTTCGAGCCCATCTCAAAGCCGCAGCTCATCAGCACTCGGGCCAAAAACAGTAAAACTCAATCCCAGTCCGAAGACGCAAGGCTTTTTTCTTATCGAGGCAGAACCTTCCTGATCTACAATGACAATATGGAAGTAAACAATACGACCTACTTGGATCGAAGAGATATGCATATCGTGGAGCTCTTCGCAAATCAAAATCGATACTCGACATCGGCTCCCCTAAGACTTCTTCACCAAGAAAAATTCCATTATCTTTGGACTAAAAACTGGGCCCCTTTCGAATGGGACAAAAAACTCCTCATCAGCTATACGGTCAATCCTCACGAAATCCTCTATACCAACCTCAGCGACGGAGCTTGCTACCGTTGCTATGAGACCTTGGCTTCCATTGAGTGGGAGCTCGGCCCTTTAAGAGAGAGCTCGCCGCCCCAGCTCGTCGACGGAGAATTCCTCTCCTTTTTCCATTCAGGGACAATTCTCTCTTCCTTTGCTTCCTATGGGTGGGACCTCTGGCACTACTTTATGGGGGCCTTTACTTTCTCCCCAAATCCCCCTTTTGCCATCACTCGGTACACTCCGATTCCGATCGTAGCTGACGGGTTTTATACTCAATCCTCCTGTGACAAAAGAGTGATTTTTCCTGGTGGGTTTGTAGTCAGCGATCCTTACATCTATGTCGCCTATGGCAAAGACGATTGTGAAATTTGGATCGCAACGATTGACAAAGAGGAACTGAATAAGGCTTTAAAACCTGTTTCCAAATGACCCTGCCATGCTGCTGAAATATATACTTCTATTGTTCTCAGTTTCCTACCTAAGCGCACTTCCTTTACAGCCGCCTCAACACTTCTATTTTAAAAGTCAAAAATTTGATGGACACCCTGGACATTTCCCTTTCATCAGCGACCTTACTTTCCGTGCCATTAGCGACTTCGTGATCGATCAGAGCACCGAGTGGTTTGAACCAGAAAATGTCAGGCAAGGAGATATCATTTATCTGAATGCTTGGTTTTTACCTTGGTTTGAAAAATATGTCCACGACCAGATCAAATACCCTTATATTTTGATCACTTGCGATGTAGGCAGTTGGTTTCCGGATCCCGCGCAGATTTCCAAGCTGCTCTATGATCCTAAATGCGCTGCTTGGTTTTGCAAGAATATCCTTTTTAGCTACCACCCAAAGATTTTTCAAATTCCCATGGGTCAAACCATCTATTATTTTGAAAACTCTGAGACCCCAGCCTTGATGCGAACTCTCTTTGAAATGTCCTTGCAAAGCCCAGAAAAGCAACATTTCTTGTACATGAACCACACCCCCAGAAAGCATGGGAGTAGGGATCAGATCGTTCGATTATTTGAGCATGCTCCCTATTGCTTTACCAGAAACTATTCCGACCGGGCCTATGTCTCCCTCAGCCAAAAAGAATATTACAAAGACTTAGCGGCGTCCCGCTTTACTTTATCCCCCTTTGGATTGGAAACGGACTGTGTGAGGACATGGGAAGCGCTCGTTTTGAACTGCACTCCCATCGTCGAACATACTTTCGTCGATGCCCTTTTCGATGATTTGCCAGTGATTTTTGTCCATCAGTGGGAAGAGATCGATGAAGAATTTTTAGAAAGAAAGAGCAGAGAGTTAAAGGGCCTTAGGTGCGAAAAGGCCTTGTTTTCTTATTGGCATCAACTGATCAAAGATGTGCAAAAAAAAATCAAAAGCAATGATTTAACTTTTACAAAATTAGAAGCGACCCTCTTTGACTCAAAGGATTTGGAGGATCTTCGGATTCTCCTTCAACCCTTTTTAGGGGGACCTCTTATCTGTAAAGGATTTCTCACATCCTTAAGATCTTTGCAGCTGACCGAAGAGTGTTTTTCTCAAGTCTTTCTTTATGATCCGTGGCTAAACTACAATTCCTTAAGTTCGTTAGGTGATTACACAGATGACTTTTTGTACTTTATCAAGCACTCCTCTAGGGTGAATCTGCTCGAGCAACAAGAACACGGTGAGAATGGCTCCATCTCTCAGCACATAAAGTTTGAAACGGCGTGCATTTCCATTGACTGTCCGATTTTTCTTGATCTCACATACCACAGAAGTTCTTTGTTACGCGATTTTAATAACTTAAGGCATTCTTTACAAAAGGATCTGGTGGATCTATACGAAATGTGCTCTTATGGGACCGTCATATGCGGCAATATGGTTAAGAATACTTACGTGAAAGAGGTGCTTGAACGCTTAACCAAAGAAAAAGGTTGGTCAATACAAACGAAAGGAAATTTTTGGTCCGTTACAGCGCAGTAGATTGTCACCAACCGAGTGTATTGCATAACCCCTACCTTCCCAGACGTCATCGCTTGCAAATCAAAATCAACGACAAGAACGATATAACAATAGAAAAAAACAACATAGAAGATACTATCGTTCAAGTCGTTGTATCGTTAAATGGTTGCTTTTCGCCATTAGAAGAGTCTGTGGATATGCCTCACCTTGTGCAACACGCTCTCACCAACCATAGGGAGTCTTTTTGTGAATATTTTTCAAACAAAATATGTGAATTTATTGTTCATATTTATTTCTTCTATATCATTAGGAAGTCCTATGCCTGAACCATATGCTTCGACAAGTATTTTACCATTTAATGACCAGGGTTTTTTTGCAAATCAAGATCCTTTACTTCAAATTCTAAGCAAAAAAAAATGTAATGTCATCATTGAAGTGGGGACTTGGATAGGAAGTTCTGCTCGTTTTATGGCTCAACTGCAACCAGATGATGGAAAACTCTATGCTGTCGATACCTGGAACGGTTCAATTGAACACAGCCAAGTCGATTTTCCTTTTCTGCCATATTTATTCCAGCAATTTTTGTCTAATACTATTCACGCTGGTTTAACAAATAAAATCATCCCCATTAGAATGAATTCAACAGAAGCTTCAAAAGCATTGAATGTTTTAGCTGATCTTATTTATATAGATGCTGCTCACGATGCAGACAGCGTTTGCGCGGATGTCCTTGCTTGGCTGCCGCATCTTAATTCTGATGGTATTTTGTGCGGAGATGATTGGCATGCTCCTTCGGTTAGAGAAGGGGTCTCCCTGGCCATTAGAAAATCAGGATTAAGAGTTCGAGTCGAAGGCGGGGCTGGAGATGTGCATGGTTTTTGGGTCTTACAGCCATATTAACCTGAATAATAGGTCTATACTGCACACGGCTTGAAACTGTTAACGGATTCTCTCGAGCACAGTGAACCCGTGATTGTTCAGCCGACGCTCTTTTAAGCGCCACTCAGGATGTGTTTTCAAAAAGTCTGTCACTGCGGGCCACAGCCCCCGTTTGAATCGATCAATATGGGAGGGGTAACCGGGCACTGTCGGCTGATAGCACGGCTCATCTTGATCTCCCCATGGTTCGCTCGTGTCATGCAAGGCGATATACCTTTCCACTTTTGGAGCGAATTTTTCCAGTTCATAAGTCAAATGGCAATAGGTGTGCCAGGAATCAATGAAGAGAAGATCGGTCGATTCGATATCGAGATCGAATTCATTCCCTTGAATAAATTGAAAAAAAACTCCTGCCGATTCAGCAATCTCCGCAGCCAAAAACAACTTATGGAAATGTGGATATTTCAAATCGATTCCAGTATAAATGAGATGATCGCTCTTGCTCTCAGACAGGCCTTGGAGAAGGCCCCATGTCGAGACAATCTCATTCACTCCGATCTCAACAACCGATGCACACTCCTTAGCGAGCAGCCTTAAAAGTGGAACATGCTCGTTGATATCGGAAGGCGTCATGCAATGCATCTCGTATTCTCGAAAAAGCTCTGGTGTGGGAGCCGCCCAAATATTTGCAATCGTGATGAAAAGAATAAAGCATCGATAGCTTCTTACCATTGTTCTACGACCGCGTTTGCTACGTTTGCAGTGATGTCAACCTTGTTCAAATAGATCACTTTTGCCCCAAGGGAGGCAATTTTCTGGAGAAACTTCGACGTTATTCTTTCAATATCTTTCGCGTTCTTTTCCATTTCCACCCAATCCATTTCTTGAAGCATCTGCTTGTAATATTTTGCGCGCATGGCAAAGCAGCCTGTCGTTATTCCGAAGGATACGTGTGGACTGGCAAACCCATCTACTTCTGGGTGAGAGGCGACGAAGCGAAGGAATCGATCGTTGTTGAAGAAATAACGGCCGGTGAGCTTGACGATCATATCTTCCTCATTGAACTGGAAATAATCAAAGGCTGCCAAAGAAGCCTTGGCCTCGTTGACTCCTTTATTGACGAATGTCGTGTCATTCGTATTGGCGTAGAAAACATGATCAGAATATTCATCGAAAAAAGAAAGCGGAGTATAAGGGCCAGATTCGACGATGTAAGTTTTGTCTAGATATCCATAATTTTTAAGAATTTCAAGACACTTGATATATTCTCCTTTCCGTTCTTCGAATTTATTGGGAATCAGAGCGGAGGTATACAAAATCTTAATTGGATCGCTCTTTTGGATCCATTTTTCCCAGGTTTCCGCGCTCCACTCTACCAAAGCGTCTCTCAAGCCGCTAAAATCTAGGATGAAAACCGCATTATCCTCAAGCCACTTCATGACAAGCGCCTTTTCGTCGGGGGCCGCAGCCAAGATGATCACCGTATACTTTGCTAGTTTTAAGTCATCGGCTTTTTCGGTCATCATGTAGCGGGAATCAGAGCCAAAAATAAGATCTAACGTTTGTTGTGGGATCTTTAGATCTCCAACAATTAGAAGATTTTTAGCCTGAAGGTATTGCAAAAAGCGGACTAGCTCCTTGCGATGGGCGGTGCTAAGGAAAGCGGCAGGAATGTCGGCATAGGAAGAATCCCAAGAATCTTCAATTTGATCAAATAGGGCTCTTGCCCATCTCTCTTCCGGCCGTTGTCCATTCAATGCCGTATAGGGAAGCGTTCGGCTTTTGAGAATGTTGTCTCCTTTCAGAGAAAGCATCTGCTTCATTTCAAGTTGATCCCAAATACAGTCTCTATGGCCGCAAGCTATCCGAACAGCAGTTTCCGAAAAAGAAAGATAGGCTCCTTTTTTCTCATTCGAAATCATTTCTTTTATTTGAGCCAATGTCTCTTTCAAAGGAATTTCGTCCGCAGTTGCTACAATGCAGACTAAGAGGATAATGTAACCCATTAGCATCAATAATTCCCTGTGCATTCCCTTAAGAAAAAGGGAGATGAGTGGATAAGCGCCGAGTATTCGCATGTATGAAGATCCTCTCCGCATAGATATACGATCTTTTCCGGCGGATAGGTTTGGCAAATCAGATCGTGGAAGAGAAGCCCTCTATGAACTGAGCCGTAAATAACGAGTTCGAATTCTTTTTTTCGAATTCTTTCTTCAATATTGTCTCTGTCGATTACGGGGTCGTCTATAATCTTGGTAAAAGTAAAACCTTTGCCATATAGAGGCTTATCGCTACGGAATGTCTGATAGATATGGCTGATTTTAGGAATATCGATGACTCTCTCTCCAAGCGCCTCTTTCAATCCAATTAAGCTCAAGCACCTAAGATAGTCGGGAGAAGGATCGTTACTCAAGTAGAGGATTTGGCCAACACCCGAATAGTTTGCTGTTTTCAGAATGTATGCCCCCATGTTTCGCGTTGTTAAATATTTCCGAGTATGATTAAGCAAGCGCTCTAAGATTTCATAATATCTCTTCTCATCGAATTTCTCATGGTCGATGTGGTTGTAGAAAACTCCTTCCAAATGCATCGCCTCCCAAATCAGCTTTTTTGGAAGAAAAGGGATCGTCATTTCATCACATTGATCTATATCCACAAAATAAGGGATGCATCCGTTCGCTAATATCTCATAGTGCCGCAAGCAATCCCATCCACCTCTTTTTGTGGTGATAGCGAAATAAGACCGCTGGTATCCTTTGTAATATTCTTCCTCTACATCGTAGATATACGTCTCGGGACGTCCAGGGATGACGAAGGCGAAATCGGATGTTTTTGCAAGTATTTTCGGCACGATTTTACTCTCTGGGATAGAGAATTGGATCGGGAAAATGGCCCCTAAAGCGAATGGGCTCAAGTACATTAAAAAATATAGCGCGCTTCGACCCATTCCCTGATTCCGATATCATCTTGCGACCTTGCTGACTTGACGACCGTAATGATGCGGAGCTTTCTCGCGAACTCAACGGCTCTTTTCACATCGAGACAGTTGACATCGTCCACCCATAAAATGGAATTTTTATGGGCAAGCCGCTTGAAATTGAAAATGTCGTCAAGGCAAGCCCCAAATAGATGGCAGCCATCGATATAAATCAGATCGAATTTTTCCTCGGGATGAGCCTTAAAATAGTCTACGACAGCAATCCGGGAATCTCCTTCGACGAAGGAGAAACGATCCTTGTATTGAGCGCTTATATATTCCACTCCCGCATTCGTATATTGATGCGCGTTGATATCGAAAGAGACGACCTTGCTTTCTTTTGCATATTCCAAAAACATCTCAGAAGTATGCCCGGCGTTGAATCCCACTTCGGCGATTTTCCGAATCTCTGGATGCCGTCTCAGCTCCGCGATAAAGGCGTCCCTCTGTTCTGGCGTAACATATCCTTCGTAAACAGCGGTTCCCGCCGGAGTTAAATGGTAGCCACGCTGCTTCAAGAAATCGTCTAAATTGGATCGTTGCTGTACACCCAAACAAATGGATAAAAAAAGAAGAGTCCCCATCACCATTCGGACACTTCTTTGCTGCGAGGAGCTAGCCCCATTTTTTCTCGAAGCGGATCGATGAAGGGCTCCATGCTCCTGTCGGCGACTTCGTTCATCCCCTGAACGTATTCGATCCATTTCTCAGGCACAATTTCAGGAAACCAGGCGCGATACCGCTGGAGTTTTTTGTAAAGATAGCTTCCCGTCCTGCTCCAATAATGGTTCACGATGAGCCGGTCGTAATGGACCCGAGCAGTCGCACCATTGGCATCGATATCCCGCTCCTTATCCGAATTTACGTGGTAATATCCCTCTTTATAAGTGACATAATGAGGATGTTTGCAAGCTTCTACAAGTTCGGGTCGTATGATTGATTTAACTCCCAAATTAGTCGGTCGGGTCTCCGGGGCCGCATTGGTAAGAGTTTCGATCATAAGCTTGTCTTCAGGGGGATCAAAAAGCCCGGAATGCCCGAATGTCTTCCAATTGAAGCATACGCCCGCGCAGTCTTCATAATCCCCCAAAATCTCGGGGATCGAAGCGGCGCTGATTGGGGTCAAGAACTCGTCGATATCGATCAGCGCGAGCCATTTCACTTTTCCGTTTGCGCGTTTGATGCAATTCGTATAGGCCGCGGGTTGAACTTCGTGAATCCACTCGTTCCAAGACATCGCCTGAATCGGCCAATTGAAAAGCTCAACCTCTCCCGCTTCGATATACGGCTGCAAGACGGATTGGTAACCATCCGTGCTGCAGTTGTTATAAAGGTAGAAGTGCTGGACGCCGACTAGCTTATGGAATTCGATCCACTCTTTCAAATAGGGTTCTTCATTTTGAAAAATCGCCCCGATTGCCAATTGATAGCACGGGTGATTTGCATCAGCCGTGAAGGCCGCGCAAAGGCGTACAATTGCCGCAACGATCCATGCCATACTCACTCTCCCCTTTGGGCATCTAAATAAAATGCAACTTTAGGCCGGGTTTCCAATTGAAATTGCTCGCTTTCCATGCAAACAAAATCCCCGAAAGGCAGAGTGGGAGGGCATCCCAATTGCCAAGCGATGGCGGAAAGACTGAGCTCCTCAGGCCACCAAGTCAGACAGGGGTACCCTTTTCCCGTCTCCCGATACCAACTCTCCAAAAGCAAAGAGGCCTTCTCGTTTTCCATATTCAGCCCGATCATCGAAGAAGAAATATGAGGGATTCGATCGTAGAGATCGGGAGAGATACCGAGCGCTGTCGCAGCTTGCGGAAGATGGGAGGCGCCGTTATCCGCAAGCATTCCGACCGTGGTAAAAAAGGTACCTTTTTTATCGATTTCCTAAAAAAGAGCTTCAAAGCCGTCCAGAGGATGGATCGCCAAATCTATCCAGAGAATTTTCTTGAAACCAAGGAGTTTCGCCTCCTGAAGAAATGCGACCTTGAACGCATAGGGCACATCGCAAATTTTCAGCCCTCCGTTCGCAACATTCGGAAATCCTCCAATTCGAAGAAGCAGATGGCCGCTATAACCAGAATTTTCAATTTCGCGCAGCAGTTTTCTCGCTTTATCAGGATAGATGCCGTTCGACGAGGCGTATAAAAGAATGCAGCGGTTCGTTCTGCCCTCGTTGACAATGCGATGTTCGAATAGGGGAGGCTGATCGCCTGGACTCACAAGCCTGAAATTTGAGATGCATTTCAGTCTGCCTTGGTAGGTTTCGACTTGATCGGACCTTCGCAATACATCCAAGTAGGATCTATCGCCATTATTTAAGTAATTTTCTATCAGCCGATACTCTTCAAAACACGGGCAGTTAATGTTGCCAATCAATGAGCAAACCAGATCGAACTCGGCATCCTGGAAAGAGGCAGAGAGTTTGAATATTAAACAGAAAAAAAGAAACTTTTTGATCATCAATTTTTGTTCTTATAACGTGGAAGACTATTGTCAGACAGAGACCCAGCAGCATGCGATACGATGTCCCTATTCACGGTGTACATTTTGATTCCGGGCACTAGCCAAAAATCCATATCATAGGGGAGAAAAATTCCGTATGATTTGAAGTAATTCAAAATTTTTTCCATCGCTGAGCGACGAAGGATCATGGAGTAAGCTCCGTAACGCATGCCGATTCTAGAAAAATCTGCATTGACAGGATAGAATCGTTGGAGAAAATCATCAATTGTTTCCTTGCAAAAATTGGGTCTCGCGGCCAAAGCGCGGCAGGGTACCCGTTTGCCGTTCGCATCTTTCGTATCGAGATCGGTGAAAAGGATATCCCAATCGGGATCGAGAGCGTCAAGATTGCGGATCAGCTCGGGGATTTGACGCGGGTCGGTTACCGCTTCCACATCATCTTCCATGACCCAAATCGTCCGATATCCCGAATCGTAAGCATCCTGGAGCACTGAGAGATGGCTCAAGACAATTCCAATAGCG
>CAYTXY010000001.1:0-34365 GCA_964441355.1 uncultured bacterium | reverse complement strand
ACAGGCTCCAATTCGGCGACAGGAGTCAGCACTCCGGAGCGCCCCACCTGCACAGCGATGTCGAGGACGCGGGTCGCAGCCTGCTCGGGCGCGAATTTGTAAGCGACGGCAAAACGGGGCGTTTTTCCCGTCGCGCCGAGGATCGCATGGGATTTGAGCTCATTGACCTTGATGACGATCCCGTCGATCTCGAAGGGAAGATGGGCCCTTTCCTTATGGATTTTCTCAGCGAATTCCATGATCTCTTCCAGATCCTTTGCAAGACCAAGATGATGGGGTTTCGCGGTGGGAAGCCCCCATTTTTTCAAAAGATGATGGAGCTCCATTTGGGTCGGGACAGGAGACTGCCCCTCTGCGACGCCATAGCAGACGAGATTGAGCTTTCTTTTCAGAACGAGGCGCGGGTCGAGAAGCTTGAGCGATCCGGCCGCGGCGTTGCGTGGATTGGCGAACGGCTCCAGCCCCTCGGCCTCGCGCGCGGCGTTCAGCGCGGCAAATGTAGAGAGCGAAAGATACACCTCGCCCCGGATCTCGATATCCTGAGGAAAGTCCGATCCGCTTAATTTTAAGGGGACGGTTGGGATCGTTTTGATATTGGCCGTCACGTCATCGCCCTCTTTGCCGTTCCCCCGCGTCAGGGCGTGGAGAAGTTTTCCCTTTTCATAGCGGAGCGAGATCGCAGCCCCGTCCATCTTCAGCTCGGAGCAAAAAACGACCTCTTTTTTTTCGAGGAGCTTATGGACCCGTTTGAGAAAATCGCCGACTTCCTCTTTCGAATAGGTATTGGCGAGCGACATCATGGGAACCATGTGGGCTTTTTGGGAAAACCCGGCCGTCGCCGCTTCTCCTAGCCTCTGCGATGGGGAATTCGGGTGGGTATGGCTTGGATGGGCTTTTTCATAGTCGATGAGAGAGCGCATCTTCTTGTCATATTCGTAATCGGAAATGACCGGTTTTGCCTCGTCGAAATAATGGCGGTCATGCTCGATCAGCTCCTCGACCAGCTTCAAATACTCTTTCTCAGTCAAACTGAACCTCGAAGATCATTGTGGCAAGGGGGGCGAGAGCGATGCGGAAATGATCTTTTTCAATGGGGATCGATTCGTTTCTTTGGTTCGATCCGCCATATTCGAAAGCGTCTGTGTTGAAAATTTCTTTAATGCGCCGCACATTTGCCAGCCTGATTCTATAATCATGATACACCTCGGGCGTAAAATTGTGAACGCAGGCAAGCGATGCCCCTTTGGCTTTGCGTTGATAGGAAACGACGCTTTTTTCAGCGTCGGAAAAATCGATCCATTCAAAACCTTCCCAACTGAAATCGCTTTCCCAAAGAGCCCTATTTTCATGAGCAAACCGGTTGAGGTCGCGCACCATCCGATGGAGCCCCTCATGGAGGGGGTATTGCAAGAGGAACCAGTCGATCTGCCCCTGGCTGTCCCACTCTCCCCACTGCCCCAGCTCCCCTCCCATGAAAAGGAGCTTTTTGCCAGGATGGCAGATCATATAGCTGTAGAGCAGCCGGACATTCGCGAATTTCTCCCAGTCGGGGCCGGTCATCTTCGCAAGGAGGCTGTTTTTGCCGTGGACGACCTCGTCATGGGACAAAACCGACATGAACCTCTCGGAAAAGGCGTAAAGGAGGCTGAAGGTCAAATCGTTTTGGTGGAAGCGGCGGTAGATCGGATCTTTGGAAAAGTAGCGCAAGCTATCGTTCATCCAGCCCATGTTCCACTTCAGGTCGAACCCTAAGCCGCCCTCTAGCGCGGAATGAGTCACTCCCGAGTAGGACGACGACTCTTCGGCGATCATCAAAACGCCGGGCGCCCGTTCGTGAACCGCCGCGTTGAGGTGTTTCAAAAACTCGATCGCATCGGTGTTGTAATTGCTCCCGTCCGGGTTGGGAATCCATTCCCCGCTTTTTCGTCCATAATCGAGGTAAAGAAGAGAGGCGACCGCGTCGACCCGAAGTCCGTCGACATGCATCTTCTCGCACCAGAATAGGGCGCTCGCAATGAGAAAATTCGATACCTCGAGCCGCCCGTAGTTGAAAATCGCCGTATGCCAATGGGGATGCATCCCTTTTCTCGGGTCGTCATGCTCATAAAGCGCCGTCCCGTCGAAGCGGTTCAAGGAAAAGTCATCCGTTGGGAAATGGGCCGGCACCCAATCGAGAATCACCCCGATCCCGCACTCATGCATGTGGTCGATGAAAAATTGAAAATCGGCGACGGTCCCGTAGCGGCTCGTCGCCGCGAAAAATCCGGTCACCTGATAACCCCACGATTCGTCTAAGGGATGCTCCATGATGGGGAGAAGCTCGACATGGGTGAAATGCATCTCCTGGGCGTATTGAGCCAAATCGCGGGCCAGCTGCCGGTAGTTTGGAAACAACGTGTCGTACTTCCTCCAAGAGCCCAAATGCACTTCGTAAATCCGGATCGGACGATTTACATCTTGGGAGGCCCGTTTTGCGATCCACTTTTGATCGTTCCAGGAGTAGGTTTGGATGTCGGCGACAACCGATGCTGTGAGCGGCCTGAGCTCGGAATAGAACGCTACTGGATCGCTTTTCACCCGGATGTAACCCTCTTTCGTGCGAATCTCAAACTTGTATTTCTCCCCAACTCCAAGGCCAGGCACGAAGAGCTCCCAGATCCCCGACGCCCCCACGCTCCGCATGGGGTTGACCCTCCCGTCCCAATGGTTGAAATCGCCGACGAGGCTGACGCTCACCGCATTGGGCGCCCAGACTCCGAACCGCACGCCCCGGATCCCGTGAAAGATCCCCAGGTTCGCCCCGAGCAAGTTGTAGAGTTCATAGTGGCACCCTTTGTTGAAGAGGAAAAGGTCCATCTCCCCCATCGTCGGCAAGAATGCATACGGGTCATGGGCGAGAAGGCCATTCCTATGATAGATCCTATAGTCGTTCGCGGTGATCTTTGTTTCGGGGACATAGGTGAAAAGGCCCTCGTCGTCCTCGCGTTTCGTTTTGACGATCTGTCCATTGACTTGGAGATCGATCCATTCCGCTCCGGGCCGCCAGAGGCGGATGATTTGTCCAGTGGGAGTTGGGTGCAGGCCGAACCTTGCGTGGGGATCGTGAACCATAGCAGTAAAATATACGATGGATCAAAATAACTCAAAAAAAGGAATAGGATGGGACTTCATTTGAAAACTGTGGGAAGGGTGATTGTCTGTTTTGGAGTCGTGTATCTCTTTGCAGCTTGTCCGAATCTGTGCCATCGGATCACTCACGGGTTTAGACCCGCAAAATGCGCTCTCGATTGGCCAGACAATCCTGAATGGGAAAACGAACCTCTGAGTTTAGAAAAAAGCCAAGAGCTTGAAGCGATTTTAGGGCAAATCTTTTCCTATTTTGCCAAAGGAAAACAATGTTTTGTATTTATCAGCCAGGATGGCAAGCACGTTCTTAAGCTATTTCGCTTCGATGCTTGCAAGATCCCTTTCGGACAAATGATCGCCCATAAGATCAAAAAGTGGAGGCGAGGAACTATGGAGGATCCCCATCCCCTAGCAACCGAAGTGCCGAAGGTTTTGACGTCTTGCAAAATGGCTTATACCCAAGCCGCGCCCCTGACTGGGCTTGTCTATGTTCATCTCAATCCGAAAAGAAGCGCCTTTCCCATTCTCCGAATCAAGGATCGATTGGGCAGAACCCACCAGCTCGATCCTGCGGAATATCGTTTTATCCTGCAAAAAAAATGCGAGCCTTTGATGCCGACCCTGATCAACGCTGATCCAAAAGAGCGCGAGCGGCTCCTTTCCTCTTTTTCACTCCTGATCCATCGTTTGGGGGATCTCGGTTTAAAAAACATCGACCCCAGGCTCTCTTGCAATTTTGGCTTTATCAATGGGGAGGCGATGGCCCTCGATGTCGGTAATTTTATCCACGATCCCGCCCGGGCTAAAGAGGATGCTGCCATCTTCATCCCCCGCCTCCATCGATCTCTCCAAAATAAACTTGAGTTAAAGGGGCGGCTTTAGAAAAGTCCCGGTACTTAGTACGTAGATTGGACCCGTTCTACTGAATAATCGTTTCCAAGAAACGGAACGTTTCTGTGATTCATAGCGCCGAACAAGGTCATGCGAAGTTATCTCAAGACATGGTTCGTAAATTAGACCGAATCTGAGATCATTTATCCTTGGACTAGACAAATCTAGCCCGAATATTTCTTCTTGGGCGTACACGCCTGATTTTAGGAGTTTTTTTCCTATTTTTTTTTGCTACGGCCAAATTGTAATTATTTTGCAAATTCATCCAAAACTGTGGCGAGGTTCCTAGCGCTTCAGCAAGATCGAGAGCAATTTCTACTGTAATCTGACGTTTACCATTGATTATCCCATTCAACTTAGGCTGTGTCCACGATCCTCCCAAATGAGCGGCGAACTCGCTCTGAGAAATATTTAGAGGATCTAAAAACTCGCTCTGAAGTATAAGTCCGGGCATAGAAGGAAGTCGATGATTAGGAAGCATGCTCAACCTCTATGATAATCAACAATTTTGACATTTTCTGCATGGCCTACTACCCACTTGAAAGTGATTCTCCATTGATCGTTTATTCGGATACTATGCAGTCCCTTCAAGTCGCCTTGTAACATCTCCAGTCGATTGCCCGGCGGAACTTTCAAATCATCCAACCTAAAAGACGCATTCAACATATCGAGCTTTTTTTGTGCAATCTCAAAAAGAGTTTTCGACAGTTTTGTCCTTACCCTTTTTGTATATCGACCATTGAAAACATCTTCTGTGGTCAGGTCATCGAAAGAAACGATCATGCAAAAAATCACATTTCATATCGTTATACCGAATAATAGGATAAACCTGCAATGTCTTTTTGTCGAACTTGATGTCACGCCCTCTATCGATGTCTCCAAACTTGATTGAACGACCAGCTCGGCGAGAGTCTCGGCCCTTCAGAGGGAATTCTTCGATCACTTATGAAACCGGTCGAAGAAGTAGGTTTTTCCCGATTCGATAGAGATCGGCTCTCCGCCCTCAAAGCGATGTCCCTTTTGAGAAAGCGCTGTTCTTACCCTAAACGAGAGCAGCCCTTTCGGTAAAACGATCGTCACCTCTTCCGAAGAAGAAGCCCGCAAAATCGCCCGCCGAAGCTGGCGGCTCGCCCATTCCAGATCGATTTCGCCAATCCCCGATGCGAAGATCCCCGTCATCCGACCAGAAGGGAATGTGTTTGCGGGAAGAAGGCTGACCTGGCTTCCCTCTTGGCGAAAGAATAGGGCTCGGATGCGGCGGGCTGCTTCCTGGAGAAGGAAGCAAGGATCGCCGCCGATGGCCGTTTCGGGAAGGACGAGGCCCTGGTGCTGCTCGTCGATCAGCCTGGGCACTAACATCTTGCCGAAGGCAGCCCTGCAAAAGGAGTCCAGTTTCCCCTCTTCCAAAAGTTTTCCAGTCCCTTGCAAAGGCTGAGGTTTTATCAGAGGGAGTTTTTGGCCAAGGCCGAAGAGGAGAGGCAAAATTTCCCGGGTGTCGAACCGCCGGACGACGAGATCCCAGTCCAGGGCTTTGCTCACGCCGAGAAAGAGGCGCTCCCAGTTTGCAGGGAGAAAAAAATCGACCTCGTCCGCAAAAAAGAGCCTCTCTTGCGAGCGGACGGGAGCGCCGTTGATCAAAAATCCGACAGGCGCGTTGACGGCCGCCATCTCGATGCCGCCTGACTTGCCTTGGAACTTGAGGCGGTAGAACCCCTCTTTGGCGTGTCCAGCGACCATCACGCAGTTTTTTTCGAGGTCTTGCTCGAGAGTAAAATCTTTGACCGGGCCGGTCAAGTAAAGGGAAAGCTCATATTTTTTGCCCAAACGGATCAGGGCAGGGAAGGCATCGATTTCCCAGCACGTGCCGGGAATGAGGCATGCGGCGCCCGGCGTATGGGAAAATGGCTTCAGTCGATTCGAAATCGAAATTTTCATATTTATATTGGCCTCCCTAACAAACCGGCGGGCGTATTTTCAATGAGTTCGAGTTCGATCAGATCATTCGGCTGGAAGTTTTGCTTTGGCGCCATGACGCGGAGGAAATTCGGCGTATGGCCAAAGAGCATCCCATCCTTTTCTTCATTTTCCAAAAGGACCGGCATTTTCCGCCCGATGAATCGGTTCCTCAGCTCGAATGCCGTCTTTTCGGCGAGGCGGAGCAGCTCCTGCTTGCGGCGGCGGATCACATCGGGCCCCACTTGATTCGGATAAAGGGCGGCGCGGGTTCTTTTTCTTGGGGAATAGGGAAACATATGGACCTTGGCAAACCGGACTTTCGAGACAATGTCGAGGGTCTCTTGGAAATCGGCCTCGCTTTCCCCAGGAAATCCGACGATGATATCGGTCGTCACGGTAAAGTCTGGCTCTTTTTGGAGCATCGCTTCGACCGTTTCCAAAAAAATCTGCCGCGTGTATTTCCGGTTCATCCTTTTCAAAACGACATTCGAGCCCGCTTGCAAGACGATGTGCATGCTCGGACAGGTCGCGCGGCCGTTCAACACCGCGCTCGCGAGGTCGGCGTCCACCTCGTCCGGGTCGATCGAGGAGATCCTCAGCCGCTCCAATCCTTCCACTCGATCCACAGCCCGGACAAGGTCGGCGAGCCGGCCTCCCCCATCGAAATCCCCAACGTTGATCCCCGTGATGACGACTTCCTTGTAGCCGTTTGCGACGAGCCCTTCCACTTCGCGGACGACCTCGGGGATCTGGCGCGACTTTGAGCGGCCTCTTACATAGGGGAGGATGCAGTAAGTGCAGAAGGAATTGCACCCGTCTTGGACCTTGACGAAGGCGCGGGTATGCCCATCGAACGTTTGGATGTTGAACTCCGGCCAAGCCTCTTCCGGCAGAATCCGGTTCAAGAGACGCTCTTTTTCAGCGTTTGGGACAATCTCGATCCTCGGGTCGATCCCGCGGACAATGTCCGGCGCGCTTTCGGCCATGCAGCCGGTCACTGCGAGCTTGGCATTCGGATGCGACTTCAACAGATGCCGGATCTCATGGCGGGACGCGCTGTCGGCCCCCTCGGTGACCGTGCAGGTATTCACGATGCAGAGGTCGGCCTCCTCCCCATCGTTCGCGGGGGCGTAGCCGAGCCGGCGGAGCTGATCCGAATAACCTTGGGACTCGTACTGATTGGTGCGGCAGCCGAGCGTAACCACTTTGAATTTTTTCATAGCAGTTAATTATGCCATCCTGGTAGAATCTGCCGCTATGAATATTTCACCGGAAGCATCCTTTCTAACAATTACGGCCGCGATTTTCTTCGTTTTGAACGCCACGGGCCAAGTTCCGCTCTTTCTCGCTCTTCTGGCCCGGTTCGACCAAAAAAGGCAAGCCAAGATCATCGTTAGGGAGCTGATCATCGCCCTTGGCATCCTCCTCATCTTCACATTTTTCGGCGATGCGGTGCTCAGAGTCTTAGGAATCACCCGCCCGATTATCGGCATGGCCGGAGGGATCCTTCTCTTCATCATCTCCCTCGGCATGATTTTCCCGAGACCTGGCGCTGAGGTTGAAAAGCTCACCCAAGAGCCGATGATCATTCCCCTGGCCATCCCAGTCATTACAGGCCCTGGGGCCATCACGACCGTCATGCTCTATGCCCATGAGACAGGCGATCCGCTTTACGTAGCGGCTGCGGCCTTTTGCGCCTGGGTCCCCTCGCTCCTCATCATCCTTGCGGGCTCCCTCATTAAAAAAATATTGGGGAACAAGGGGCTCATCGCAGTCGAAAGACTCGGCGGGATGCTCGTCTGCCTGATTGGAATTCAAATGTTCACAAGCGGCACCCTGCTTCTCGTAAAAGATTTTTTCAAGATTTAGAGGTTGTCTTGAAAAGTAAACCACAGAGATAAGGACCGCCTAGGGTTTCTTTAATATTTTGGGGCGCGGGGCTTCCCCGCCTCTGTGGTATCTTATCTCCGTGGTTCATTTTTCAACTCATAGATTTAATGCGTTGGCGCTTCGTCAGCCCCTGAAAAATCCTTTCTTTTGGCCAGTTTTGCGATTCCCTCAGGGGTGTAGAATTGCTTCATCCAGGTTCGGAGGTAGATGATGGGCCCGTCTCCTTCGCAGAGAATCGGCGGCTCGCGGTATTTCTTGTTTTCCCAAATGGGCCGATCCTCCTCAAAGTTTTTCAAAAGGATCTTCCGATTCTGCTTTTCGATGAGTTTGAGCACAAAATAGCGCAAAGGGGCTGGGAGCTTAATCGTGTCCTTATTGATGCGCAAGGCCACTTGTATCCGCACCCTCTCCTCATCCAAGGGCGTGAAGAAGAAATACTGGCGGATCTCCATCGGATAGTCCCGAAGAGTGACAAAGTTATCGAAAACGCTGAGGCAATTATACCTCCATTTGACATGGACTGGAACCTTTTTGCCAAATTTTCCGATCCCGTTGCCCGGGTAGACTAAATTTAGAGAAAAAAACAGCGCAGGTCCGAAGAGCTGCTTTTTATCCAGCTCGATGCTGTTTTCTTCGGATCCATGAACCGGCTCAAAATGGGGTACGTCAAACCCATTTTCAGCAAGTTCCTGAAGGTGGGTCTTAATGATCATCTCGGAGTAGGTCGGCTCCGTCCAATTTCCTTCCACCTCGTTTCTGAAATCGGGAATTTCCCATGAGGGGGCGCTTCCGTCGCTGCTGCAGTAGATGAGAATCTGCCCAAGCCTCTCCACGGTTGGATAAGCATGGATCTCCGCTTTTTTCGTCTTTGGGATCGTTTTGGAATAGGGAATTTTTTGGCACTTTCCCTTAGGATCGAAACACCATTTATGGAAGGGGCACTCGATGGTCTCTCCCTTTACGATCCCTCCATGGCCAAGATGCGCCCCTTGATGCGGGCAGTGGGCGTCGAGAACGCTCACCGCTCCCGATTCTGTCCGAAAAGCCACTAGGTCTCTGCCAAGCGATTTGATGGGCAAGACTTTCCCATGCGGCAACTCACTGAGTTTTGCGACAGCATACCAGCTGTTGGGGAAACTGCTCATAGGGTAACGTTCTGACATGTCCTAACCTCGATTTTTTTCATGACCTTCGAAATCAAAACAGATTTTTCAATTTCAATCAATTTCTCCTCTTAGGAGCCTTGCTACCGGGCGGTAAGAACATTAAACCACTGAGATTAGACACCACAGAGGCGGGGAAGCCCCGCACCCCAGAAATCAGATTCAAAGGTTCAAATGGGAGAATAATTGCGCATCGAAAAATGGGTGATAATTGTCCAACAGATTTGATCTCGACAATAGGTCGATCTCGTTAAAGAGAATGATCGAGATAGGGATGCCATTTCTTAGCATATTTTTGGGGTGCGGGGCCTCCCCCGCCTCTGTGGTGCCTTATCTTCGTGGTTCATTTTTCAACATCGCCCTACCGGACGGCCACTTTGGGAAGATCTGGGATCGGCGGTGTTAAGGGAGGCCTTTTGACGGGCGGAGCTTCTTTGAGGGCGCGCCTCTTCTCGATCTCTCGTTCCGCCGAAACCATATCGATGACCGATTGATCGATCATCGTTTGGGTGAGTATGTGGTTCGCCGAAGAGGCTTTCTTATTGGAAATCGCATTCAATAGCTTGAAGAGCGAGCGGCCGGGGAAACCGTTCGTCGCCTTAGAGATTCTTTGGACTTGAGGCAGCTTGAAGAACCTCTCTTGCTCTTGTGTCGAGAAGAATTGAGGGATGTAGGACTGGAGAATCCGCACCCGTTCCGGTTCGGCTGGCGGCCCAATATAGATCTTGTGGTCGATACGGGTCAAAACCGCTTCATCCAAATAACCTACTTGGTTGGTCGAGAGGATGATCATGAATTTGGTGCTTTCCGTTCCAGTGCGGTTGAGGAACGCGTTCTGCAGCTCGAGAAGCTCAGAGGTAGGGATCGTCGCGCGGTCGCGGGTAAGGCTCTCGGCTTCATCGATGTACAAGATCCAGGGCCTTGTCGACCATGGTCGCCAAGAGAGGTTCAACTTGTCGAAGAGCCTATTCAGTTCGGTGACGTGCTCTCCCCGTTTGATGTACTGGGCTAAATCGCCGCCGGACATTTTGATGTAGCTCATGCCTGAATTTTTCGCGATGTATTCGCTGATCAGCGTCTTACCCGTTCCTCCAGGGCCGTAGAAAAGGACGTGTGGAAAAAACCCTCCGTTCTTGAGGATATTTTGAATAGCGGCAATGAGCTCGTCGACGCGGCGTTCGATTTTAGGGCTGAAGACAGGCTTTTTTTGCTTGCGGGTGGTGCCGAAAAAGGACGAGGTAGCGTTTTTGACCCGTTCGGTCAATGGGGTGATGATCGTGTGTTGGTGGACCTCAGTCGCAAGTTTCGGAGAGCCGATCTTGTGCAACGCTTTTCTGTACACCCAATAAGTAGCGAGCGGAGTGGCAATGGCGGCTGCCAAGCCTAATAAAAGGATGGGGAGAAGCTCGAAGGTCGCGACATTGATCGCTTGGCCCCCGACGTTTCTCAGAGCGGTCGTTGCTACCTTTCCTAAATCTTCGGTGAGGTGTTGGGCCAGGTCGCGCAAATCCAAGGATTCGAGCACCGCGTGGATTTTTTCGTTGATTAACGCCGCGAGATCTTCAGCAGGAAGGTGGGCAATGACATCCAGAGCGATGCGAGAGACCGATTCGCCCGCTTTCGCAGGATCGAGATCGAGCTCTTTTCCGGTCAAGTTTTTGTATTCCTTCAGCAGGGTGCTTCTAACGAACGAGCCCAAAGCGCCTTGCTGGAATCCTGTTCCATTGATAAAATCTTGCCCCGCTCGGCTGGCCCATTGCCCCATTGTTTTGGCATCAAAAGTAGGAGTGGAGTTAGTCGTAGAGTTCGTAGAGTCCTGTGGCAAAATTTGATACTCAGTAGCGAATTGGTTTCTCATACGGCCTATGGCCCGAATGCCAATATCGCCGATTCGGTCGCCCACCATATCAAAGAAACTGATCTGATTTGGAAGCTTTCTGGCAAGGTCGAGTAGCAAATAGCCGCTTATGGCGCCGACTACACGATTCATGGTAAATCTCTTTTTTTGTTTATTTTGACATTATTATACTTGATCTGTTATTATATGTAAAATCAAAGGAAGTCTTTAAAAGATTTTATGAAAGTTTCGAAAGAATCAAATTTTCAATCGCATCTTCCCCATCCCAAGGCGTTAAAAAATGATTGGAGATCCTCCGGTTCGAGGATCACTAGCTGGGTTGGCCTAAAAAATCTATACGAAGGGGGACGAGCATATCGGATGAAAGAATATGAGTCAGCTAGAAAAAGCGCCGCTCTGGGCATCTTGAAGTTAGGCGTAATCGCTGCCGCGACCTACGGCGTTTACAAATGGTCGATCGGCAACATCATCCACATCAACGATTACCTCACCCAGGCCGAAGATGATTTTCAAAGCCAAGGGAACCAGCCGTTCGTGCCCACCTCTGCAAAGAACTTTATTGATTCGATGTATAAGCAGCAGAAGACATTCAAAGCTTGGCCCCAGGATGGAAGAGACTTCATCGCAAGGCATATGTTGGAAGACGCCCCGATGTCTTCTGCCATTATCCAGCATCTGATCGATAGGGAAGACATCACATTCGAAAGGGAAGCAATGCGCTCATGCCGGGACGCAAAGAGGACATCTAAAAGCTGTCTGACCGTCCTCAAAGCCTATGCGAATGGCTTCCATCCTAATGGATTACTCCACGCTATGAACCTGGCGCGGAGCAGCCGTTGCAAGGAAACCCCGAACGCTTTTTGCGAAAAAGCTCTTGAAAATGCGAAATCCCTGTCTCTTGCCAAAAAATCATCTCCTGAAGTCATCACTTTGGCAAAGATTCTGACCGATCCCAAATCCAAAGCGGACCCCAAAAATGCCCGGGACTTTATTGAAAAGGCGGCCAACCTCTTCGACAGCGAGATCGCCGAGATGGAAAGCGCAGCCAAGGATTGCGCCCTCCTAAAAGAAGGAGACCGAGCAGCTGGAACGGTCTGCTACGACAGGGCAAATCGGCTCAAAAAGGCTCAAGCTTGGGCCTCTTGGATCGTCGGGAAAGGGACCGACTGGATGAAAAATTACGGGGCGGAGCAAACCATCGTCCTCCAACGCGATGCCAAGTTGGCCCTGAATGGCTATGTCGATTTTGCGAAAAAAGTTTGTCAAAAAAACCTCGATTTCGAGCCATGTCAAAGGCACGTGGAGGGGTCGATCGGCATCTATCGCACCTATTGCGGTCTTGTGGAAAAATCTGTCGATGATTGCAAGGGCGTGAATGTGACGGAAAGCGCCGCCTGGAATCGATGCTACGCTCATGCAAGCTTCAAGGATCAATATGGAGCCTTCAGGAATAGGCTCAAAGATGCATGGAAGCAAGAATATGCCCAAAAGAAAGACGCGGAGCTAAAAGAGGCGCTGCACCATTCGGTATCCCGCCTTGGAGTGGACCTTGCAGGGGTTTGCGGGAAATTTCCAAGCGCTAAAGCGTGTGTAGGCTTTGCCGATGAAATCAGGCAAAAATTGATCGCCCTTAAAACAAAATAAAATTTTTCATTGTCATAATTCGAATTGCAAATTTTCACTTTAAAACAATTATAAACACGTGGTATAATTCTTACAAAAAACAGGATTTTCGACTAAAATGACAACTTCATCAAATTTATTTCTTTACGAAAATAATCCCCAAAAGAACTTGGAGTTATTAGCCAATTTCAACGCTTCCAATCCCAATAATTGCACGACGGAATCTGTTTATAAAAAAGCGCCTAAATCCAAGATTTCCGGCAGCAAGCTGCGTGAATTTTCCTGTGTTGCCGCCGGTTTTACCGCTTTGACTATCCCGTTTCTTTTTATCGCCTGGAAAGCCTCTCAATGCGGATCGCTGCTTTGGAGAGGAAAACCGGGAGAAGCCTACAATTGCGCCGAGAAGGTCTTAGATGCCCTTGCGAGCCCCGTCAACATAATGACCTATATTTCCTTGCTCTCAGGAGTTGCCGTTCTTGGAACGGGGGCCTATGCCGCGGCCCGTTGGCGCTTCCAAGACAAGACCCAGAGGGAACGGTTCGAATCTCTCGACCGCGAATATTCGCAAGCGGCAGCTACTTTGGAAAACCAGTATAGGACAGCCGGAAAACAAGAAAAGGAAAAGATTCTAGAGACCGCGCTCAAAATTTCCGACAACGCGAAGCTGATCTATGCTGCTTTACGCGAAGCGGCGAAGATCTCCCAACCTCAGGCCAATCTGCTGACGGCGAAAATAGCGCGGGCGGCCGAATCCATCATTCTGCAAGAAGAGCGGAACCAAAAACAGGCTAAGGAGGCCCTTCATGTCGGTCGCCCCGCCTAATGTCAAAGAGGCCGGCACTCTGCCCGCAGCCCCCTTTCTCCAAGAAAACCAGCCTCAGGCGAATCTTCTCCTCCTGTCAAACCCGAAATACGCCATTCTCTCACCCACGGCCTGCGTCACTCTCAAGGTTTATCAAAAAACTCCCTTTTTTAAACCCAGGCGTGAATCCATTCAGAGATTTGCTACGGGCGCCACCATCTTCTTCGTTCTCATCCCTCAGATTTGGAGCGTTTTTCACAGAACCCTCGGATGCATGGCTCTCAAAGATTGGCAGAAGGATTTTTATTCCGTCTCCTCCGATTGCGCCTCCCTCGCTCTTTCCGATCTCGCCGGAAAGGGAAACCGCACCTCGACTATTGTTTGGACGCTCCTCACTGCGATGTGGGGCATCGGGACCTATACGGCCCTGAGATATTTCTTGAGAGATCCTAACGAAAAAATGCGCACGGGCGCGCTTCGCAAAGTATATTCGGACCTGGCCGATTTTTTAGCCAACGCGCCCAAAAACGGCGATGCCGAGACGCAAAAGAACATCAAAAGAATCGCGGCCAGCCTGAAAGTCAATCTACCCATGATCCAACAAAGGCTGGCAAGCGTCGCCCGTATCGATGCGGCCGCAGCGTCTCTCATTACTCATAAACTCTCGCTAGCCGCCGACAGGATCCTCAGAGGCTTTCGATGAATGCGCTGCAAGGGCTCAGTTCCTCTGTCCAAGGGGCCGCCAACCCGCTGCTCTTGCAACAAGCGGTCAATGCCTTCGGCACCTCCGCCCCCTTTTTGAGCGACTATTTGACAGCAGCGACCCTTCACTGCGACGCTTTCAAGGCTAAGTTTTCGGGCAACACGGCCTCGCAAAATCAAAAAATCGGGGTCGTCGAGGCCGTCTGGATGGATTTCGCCGGCTTATTTTCCGATCCGGGAGAGATGTTCGAGCCGGAAAAACCGATCCCCCCAAGCCAAGGCGAGCTCTTTTCAACTCTTTTCGATCAGGGACGGACCGGCCTTGACGAGATAAACGTTAGTCTCAATCACTTGGAAGATCTTTTAAGCAGGCCGGCCCTTCATTTTCCCGATACACTCCGTCAAAAAATCCCCGAGATCCGTAAACAGCGGTTCCTTCTCGACTCATGCCCTCCCAAAGAGGCCCAAGGGGTCGAGGCGGCCAAAAGCTGGTCGGAAAGCATCGAGATAGAAAGGAAGAGAGCCTCAGAGCTCATCGAATCGTTCCATACCACGGCAAAGGTTGCGGCAAACTCTGGAAACGCTAAGAACAAAGAGCCGCTGAGCAGCATGGTTGGAACCGCTCCCATTCCGGTAGAGAAGGAGGCTCTCGCGGCGATGTTTGCGAAGGACCTCGGCCCAAATACAAAACTCGACACCCCAGGCTTCCTCCCCTTCACAGCTTCTCTCAAACCGCTCTTATCTCAAATAAAAGACTTGGAACTCCAATCCGCCCTATCCGACCTGGAGGCGCTCGGAAAGCTCTTAGAAAATTTCCGAGAGCAAATGATGCGCTATCCCATCGTCCGCTTCCTTACCTCCAGTTATGAATACGACGTAGTTGTGAAATCGGCGAGCGCTCAGCTCCGGGGCGAGCTCGCCAGCCGGCTCGATGCGTTGGATGCGAATCAGCTAAGCGCCGTTTTTATTCCTTTGACTGTCGAACAACCGATTTTGGGCAACATCAACCAACTGCAACAAAGGGTCAATGCCGGACAGCCTCTCAAAGACATCATTTCGTTGATGGAAGGTCAATCATTTTTTAAAGAGGCGACAGCCCTCCTCCGTATCGAAAAGTCAAAAAAAGGGGCCGCCTACTCGGTTCGAATCTACCAAGGGAAAAACGACGTGCTCCTCAAAGAGATCCCGCGGGATCGATTGTTGAAGCCCGAATTTTTGGAAGATTTACTGAAAGCGACAAGCGCTGTGGGAGAGGCGAATCAACTCACACCCTTGATTTCCCTTCTCAGCCAAAATTGGGACGATTCACTAAACGGTTGCTCTGATAAGACCCCGCTGTTGACCTGCCTAGCAACGCGGCTAGGGCAGACAGCGCAGCAAACTATGGCAACCCGAGGCAAAGACGTTGCGGAATCGATCGCCGCGATGTCCGGCTTTGTCGTGCAGAAAGGGTGGACATTCGACGATTTTATTAAAAAACATTTCAGCGCAGCCCCTTCCGTCTCCTTTTTCAACAATCCTTGGGAAGTTTGGGAAACCTACTTCAAAGACAAAGGGGATGCCGCCGCCGACATCAAACTGGCGAGCCTCGTCCATTTGAGCCAGGGTCCGGTATTGGCTGAAACGGAGCCGGAAATTTTCTTGAACTTGAATAAAGCCGCCCTTGAGATCCTCCATCGTCAACTCTTGGATAACGCCGTCGTCCCTAAAGAAAAATTCCTCTACGCCCATTCCCTTTTAGGCGAAGTGAAAGCGAGGATCAAAGAAGAGGAGTCGGCCTATTTTCGTGAGCTCGCCGAAAAGATCCCTCCCGTCAGCACCGAACCGATCTACGGGGGACTGGGAGAAACGATCGCTCTTCCCGACCGCTCTGATGCTGTCAGCGACGCTGCGCCGCCGCTTGCCAAATTGAAGCTGATCGAAGATTTTACCGGATGGAGCCCTGCCCTTTCGAACATAAGCAGGATGTTCGATTACGCAGCCCAATTGACAGCCGAATACAAAAATGAAAACTACGACGGGATCGTCTTCTCGGTGAAATCCTTCTTCGACCGTTTCAATTTAGCGGCCTTAGACGAGATGTTCTGGAAGGGATTGACCCCTGAAATGGCGGAAAAAATTCTGTTTTCTTTGGAGACAATCAGCCACTTCTATTTCAAAAGCTATTTCGATGCGAGCGTCCCGCGCCTTCCCGACGCCGAGTCGGGGCTTCTCATGATGGAAACGATGGCCCTTGCCGACCGGTTAATGGAAAAGCTTCCGGCATCGACCCATCTGAACGACCAGCACATGCCCTTGAAGGAAATCGCCCCCTACGTCTTCAACCGCGGCGTCTTTTATCAACTCGGCGACCCAAAGCTCGAAAAGCGGATGAAGGCCCTCGAACAGCACTTAGCAAATCCAGCGTTCCAAAGTCTTTTTGAAGGACACAGAGACGGCGATTCCTTATTCGAAACGAATTTGTCCCCGGTGAAACGGAGACTTTCCTCCTTTTTCACCGGGGATCTCGTCGCCACGCCCAAAATTATGATGGGCGGTTTCGAGATGTCCGAGAATGTTTTCAAAGGGGCCGTGATGCTGGATCAATTATTCGGCAAAGGAACGTTGGCAGACGAAATCGCCAAAAACCCCGATATCGTCAAACAGCTCAGCCAATCCTTCATCTTGGAGGGCAGGCATCTTAAAAACTATTTGGACCGTTTCGTCCCCTCTTTCCCAACGAAAATGCCGGAGGTGAGCATATACAAGGAAATGCTGACCGGCAGCTTTCTTCCGAAGGCGTTTTATGCCGCCCGCAGACTCGCTTTCAACGCCGAATATTTTTTCCGCGGGACCTTCGTCAAACCGTCAGGATTCAAGAAGACCGAACAATCCTACGAGGTGAGCTTCGAAGGGGTTGACGCGGCTAACGAACTCAGCCCGGCCGTCGGCGCGATCTACTCCTTTTTGGGGTTAAAAGGCTGGTTCATCTATCCCAAAGTCGATGGGATCGACGAATCCGTTTTCCAAGACAATCCCCAGATTGCCGACGGGTCCGACAAGGCCCACCAATTCCATCATTCCCAGCGCCCTGTCGTAGACGAGGTCATCAGACAGATCGAAGGGCGCCACCTGACAAGGATCGAGGGAGGCCACTGGGATCCTTTTGAAAACTTCTTCCAAAAGCTGCTCGGTAAATTTTTCCCCTCCACATCGAAATCCTTCAGGTCGTTTTACCCTGGCATCACCGAAGCGGGACGGAATATCTACGACCTCAATGTCGTCATGGTCCAAGATATCGACGAACTGAAGAAATATCTCACGAAACAAGAATATGAAGAGCTCGCGTCGCTCCGTACCGAGCCTGCGGTGCAAATCGCCAACACCCTTTCTTTTTTCCGGAAAAAGCCGAACCTTCTCCAACGCCCTGACCTGCAGACCTACTGTCTAAAACTCCTCTTCGACGCGCCGCTGCTCAGCGATGAGCTGGCGATGAAAAACCGGGGCCCCGAATTGGAGCGGCAACTGGCCGAATTCGTGGAAGGCGAGTACCTTCTGAATTCGAAAATCGGCAACCATGCGGCATCTGATTTCGCTCTCTCTCTAGCCTCGCGCCTTGGCCAATACAGCCTGCAGGCCCGGCAATATCATCCAGCAGTTTACAAAAATCATCCGGCGCCCCCATTTTTCACCTCCCTTGCAGACGGGGAAAAGTCCACCTTGAAGAGGGCTCTCGTTGGGGCGCCTCCCGAATCTTTAGGGGTGATCCATGGGCTTCTCGCTCAGCAGAAATTGGCGAAAGCTACGCTCGGGGCCGGCGAAGCGGAAGATTTCTTGCGCCACGTCCTTTTCTATCATAGTTTCCCGCCGTCGGGTGTTACGGTCGACCCGCTCCTCGCTGCGGATCTTAAGCGGCTCCTTGTCCGTTTCGCCCCCGCCATTTTGAAAGCCACGCAAACCGACCCCGCTTTTTTAGACCGGATCGCCCGGGAAGTCTATCCCTCCTTGGCGAAAAGCCCCCACGTTACGAAATCCAAGGACAACCCTCTCGTCTTTACGGCTGTAGATGGAACGATCCTCGACTTGCAGCAGGGGCTCGTGATCGCCCCTGGAATCAGCGGCATTCCCCTTCCCGCCGACGCGCTGAGCAGCCCCGTCTTTGCGGAGCTATATGACAAGGAATTCCGGTGCAAGGCGATCTCCCTCACCACGTTTGAATTTACTGATCAGCATACGGCCGTTAACCGCCTCATCCGGCAACCGGACGGACAGTATGTGATCCAAAGAAAATTCCCCCGCGGCTGGTATCAATACGTTCCACGCGATGTGGTTCTCGGCAAGAAAAAAGAAAAATCGGAACTCGATCAATTGGTCCATGCGATTCACTCTGCGATCCCAACGTTGGAAAAAGATAAATGGATCTTGCCCGCCTTGCCCCTGATCGCTGGGCATACCCATTGGCACGGGAAGGGAGAAATGCTCATCCTCGATGCCAAGACCTCTCAGCCAAAATATCGGGCAGAAATCGGCAGCTCGGAAATTTTGAAAATCGAGGGTTCCCATCAAATCCTAAGAAAAATCACAACCGCCAAAGGCGGAATGGCGCCTCTCGAGCTCGTCGACCTTGCGAAAGAAAAAAAGACTTTTTCTTGGGCGTTGCAATTCGAAGACCCCACCCAAACGATGATTTGGAAAGACCCGCAGACAAAAGAGACGGCCCGGATCGAATTTCCAAGATTCGCCCTATCGTTTGTCAAAGACGGAACTCTTTTTAAATCGGAGCAATTCGCCGGGTATCATCTCAAGCGCCGTCAGATCAATCCACTAGGCGCTCACTTGCCCAACTTCCTCTTGCTGCAAAATAAAAGGGGGGAGGAAAAACTCATTTTGGCCGCCCAACCCCTCGTCCCCTTCAAGGGAAGCTCCCTCTCGTCTCACCTGGCCTTCGAGAGAAACTCCGAAGAGTTGGATGAAAAGAAAAGCAAACAATCCTACTACACCTACGACAAGTTCGATGGCGCCAAGCGCTTTTCCAATCCGAACGATCTCGGCGCGAACTTTTATCTCGCGATGATCCACGGTGCCAAAAAGCGATATAAAGACGCCTTCGCTCTCCTGAGGGAGTTTGGCGGAAGCAGCCGTCCTTTCCCTCAAAAAGAAAAGGAGATCTTCCAATTGATCTCAGGCCTCGACAAGTATGTCTCCCATAACGCTCCCCCGTTGACCGCGCTTCGAGCCCTCGCCCAGGCTGCCTTAGTCCAAAACGAGGGGGGCAAATTAGGCAAACAGGTCGCAGACGAATATTTCAAAACTCTTCCCAAGCTCGGCCTCTTCCGCCTGGACCTCGATGAAGAACTGGCGCTCCTTGAAATTTCCGATATCGATCCGAAAGATCTCCAAATCCTGAAAGACCTGAAAATAAAAAATCCCGATCGGGCCAAAGATGCCATCGCCTTTCTAGCCTCCGGCAAAAAGCTCGATTTGAATCAGATCCATCAATGGCTTCGCGCGCCGGTAGGGAACGGAAAAACGGCCGCTCCTAACTCGCTCTTGCTGCAACCCATTCTTGATGATCCTCTCGATTTTGTCACCGCCGCTAAAAAAGCGAACGGCGGACTTGCCGAGGCCGACCTCCAAGACCTACTTCTTGGACAAGGGACCACTTCGCTCGAAAAGAAGGCGTTCGACTTCTATTATAAAGACGCCCTCTTCTATCTTGAATCTAAGGATACAAATCATTACGCATTGAAAAATCTGGCTCTTTTCCAAGAAAAGCGCATCACACTCGAAAAAACCCACTATTACATGCGGGAAGCGCTTGCCGGGGCGGAACTTGCCATCTTGCGCCTCTTTGCGAAAGCCCCCAATGATCCTGAAAAAGCGGCCCGCTCGCAGCCCCCGTCCGATGGCGATGCGTCGGCGCCCATCGAATTGAACGAACTGATCGTCCTCTATAGGAAAAATAAGCTCGGGACTCTCAAGTCGAGAAATCCCGAATTGAAACCGGAGGATATCGCCAACCTCGACCGGGGGATCGACCTTTATCTCGATCTGGCGATCCAAAACGGCCAAAGGGCCAGAGTGATCGAAAAAATGGCGGAGGTCGAACGGGTCAGCCATTTGAAAGAGGACGATCCGCTCCTCCAGCTGGCCCTAACGGAGTTCGTTCAGGCGGCGAGCACCAAACGGCATTACATCCCCACCGAGAAGAACCGCTTCTTGAAAGTGTTCGAATACCATAACGGCTATTATTACCTCGAAGAACAGATCAAAAACCTGCCCGGGCTCGGGGTCGAAATCGAAGGGTCGTTGGAAGCGCTCGTGCTAGAGAATTTGATCCAAGAAATGATGGTAGGAAAAGGGAAAACTACCTACCAACTGCCGACATTTGCCTTTTGGTGCGCAGACGGCACCCGCCTTTGCATGGCCATCATGCCCGAAGCGCTCCTCGACAATATGAGGAAAGGCGAACAAATTCTCGGCAAGTCCTTTATGCAAAAGGTCAAACGGTTCCAATTCAATATCAATACCGATTTGAGCGAAGAGAACTTGAAAGGCCTCTTGAAGATGTTCGAGGACGCCATCGTAAAGCGGGAATTCGTCATGACCACCGACCGCGATATCAAAGCGTTCCGCAACCAATTCTACCGGATCTTGCGGCTCTGGAACCAGTCTCCTACCCCTGAGCGGGAAATGCAAGCCGAACTCATGCGCAAGATCTTCAAACTCTTCAAAGAAAAAGGCTACGTGCTTTGCGATGAGGCCGACATGATCTTCAATCCTCGCTCCGAGCTCAACTTTCCAGCCGGAGAGGCCCAGCCGATCGGAGAAAACTACCTCGCGCTTACCCTAAAAATCTATGAGCTTTTGACAAGCCCCGAGATCCTCGAAATCGCAAGCTTTGATTTCTTCCCGGGCAAAGCCAAGGCGTGCACCCCGAAAGTTTTCGAGAATAAAATCAAGCCGGCCTTGACGGCAAAACTACTCTCCTTTCTAGAACATGGGGATGAGTTCCCCTTGCTGCATCAGTTCTACCGACATTGTTCCGCCCCCGAAAAAGAGCGGCTCAAGAACTATTTCCTGGGCAATGACCCGACTCACGAGGCAGAAATTTGGGTCGAAAAAATTTCCGATGCGGAGCTCCGCGACCAGCTCGGCCTCATCCGAGGGCAGCTGAACATCCTCCTTCCTCTCACCTTGGAGAAAAATTTTGGGGAAAACTACGGATTCCATACCAATACGAGCATCCTCGCAGATCCGTTCAGCGGCAGCAACGCGCCGAATCTCGGCTCGCAACGCAGCGACCCGTTTGAGCGGGTCGACGAAACGATCCAAGCCTATTTGAAAGAGCCGGCGGTTCGACGGCCGATCGTCGAAAAACTCGTCTTTGACCTTCAAGGAAAAGCCTTGAAGGAAATGAAAGAGAACTCTGAAGAGGTCAAGAAAAATCCCAATTATAAGACGAAAGCCCATGTCGAGTTCGAGAGCTATTTCGGAGAGAGGGACGATCTTCCTTTATTCAATCCCGACATCGTCGACCGGTTAATGAAAGTTCTCGACGCCGATCCGAAACAAAAATTTGCCCTTCTTGGAAAATATGTGCTCACGCAAGCGAAGGTCTATCCGGAAAACCTCAAAGCCACCTCGCAAATCTTTGGCTTTCTTTACAAGAAGACAAAAGGGTTCGCCGGAGCCTTGTGGGACTCAGGCGCTTTCCATGACAACCTCCCCCCCAAATTCGAAAAGGGGGCAAGGGGGCAAATCGTCGCATTAGCCTATGCCCAAGCGAAAGACAAAGTAACGGTCTTCCCGAGCGCAAAAGAACTCAGGGACGCGTTGATCAACGGCTCAAAATACCGCCATATCAAGGCGCTCATCGACGCCGGCGGCACCCTCAAAGAATGCGACCTGGAAGAAACGGCCAAGAAGTGGCTGGAGTCCCGCATAATGAACGGATCCTCCGAGGAGTGCGCCATCGTGTTCGATAAAGAAGAAGACGCGATGATTTGGGAAAAAGGGGAATCGACGCTTATCCCATTGGAAAGAAGCTCCTGCCCCGTCCAAAAACAGCTCACGATCTACGATCAAAAACATACGTTCGGGATCGACATCAAACAAGCGATCAACGCCATTGCCCTAGTAACAGTGAGCAAGAAGATGATCATGCGCGATTTCATCCAGGCTGTGGGCCGGATGAGGAAGATCGCAGCAGGACAAAGGATCGAAATCGCCCTCTTAGAGAGCGATGCGCTGGCCATCCGGGAATTCCTCGGCCTTCCGCCGGATGCCCATGTGGGTGAGAAACAAGTGCTCCGGTATTTGATCCAGCACGAAGCGCGCCGCCAAGGCGAAGACAACGAGGTCGCAACGACTCACAAACTCAGCGGCGTCGTCGAAGAATGGCTTTTGGGAAAAATCCTTCAGCTTAAAAATATCGGATTCATCAACGATCTTGTCAAACTGGTCGAGCCTCTCTTTTTCCAGAAACAGACGATCTCCCCTTTCCTCAACTACGGCCAAGGGACCGACCTCGTTGACGCTCAGGCGGCCTACGGGGATAAAATCGATCGGCTCATCGATCGGCTCGGACTGACTGGCGGCCTTGCTCAATATAAAAATGAGCTCCGCTCCCTCATGAACCAGACGGTGAGCCGAGCGGAGCTGCCTGACAAGGTGAGAAAATCGATTTTCTCCTCCGGCATGGAGCAGCAGGTCGAGGTCCAGCAAGAACAGCAGCAAGAGCAGCAGCAGGACCAAATGATGCAGCAAGAAGAAAGCCAAGCAAAACGGCTTGACGTTCATCCCGCGACCCATTACCAGTGGGCGCTCGACGCTGGAAACGTCGAAAAGTCGGCACTGTATGAAAAGAGTTCATATTTATCTTGGCACGGCGCGAATTTTATAAACCCGAACCAAATCGTCTCTGAAATGCCCATCTTCGATGAGGAATTTTTACTCAGCTCCAATTTTCAACGCAGCACGCCTACTCTTAGGGCCCCCTTCAGCCAATTCCAGAAACCCTTGCAAAACATTATAATCGTAAAAAACCGAAGGACGAAGCAATTCAAGCTCATCGCCTTGGAGCCCTTCGATGTAGCAGCCTTCAAAGCCGCCCTCCAGGAAAAACAGGGGCTCGCGCGCAAGGGCAAAGATCCAGACTTATCAAAAGACGCGTATATGGCAGATTATTTTACCCACAAGAACTGGTGGGTAAACTTATTTAGCCGCGACCACCCCGGCTTCCCACGGGCTGGCGGCGATGACGTGCAGGTATGGATCGGGGATCTCGGTTTGAATAGCCTCTATGAAAGCAATCCGCCGATCCCCAAGGACGAATTGGAGAAAAACCCTGAGCTAGCTCGCCTTCTTGTCCAAGCCAAGTATTTCGACGGCCAGGTTCATTACAATGAAAAAGAACAGAAAATTTTAAAAACTTGGCTGGGCAGCGCAGCAAGCACCTCTTCCTTCAGTGGGAAAAAAGGCAAAATCGAAGAAATGGAAAAACATTTTAAAGAGTCCATTTGCGCCTTCAAGGAGCAGTCGAAACGGGATTATAAAAATAGTGCGCTTGGCAAAATTTATCAGCAACTTCGGAAGGGTAAGCCATGACCTCTGCCATCTCTAACAAAAGCGAACCTCCACTCATTTTGCCCAAGCTGGAAGCCGGCTCGCTCAAAGGTCGAACGATTACGAGGCAGGCGGTGGAAAATCCTTTGAGGGCCGTTTGGGAAAAGATTTGCCGCTGGTTTTTGGAATTTGTCCATTGGATCCAAAACATTTTCTTTGGCGCAGCCGCTTCGCCTCTGAAAAAAGAACCGGCGCTCGAACCCATCGTCCCGCCGGCTCCCCTCGATACTGCATTTTTACGGCCGAACGATCCTTCTTATAACCTCAGGCGCCTCGGCGAAATGGCCTCAAGCAATGCGATCCAATCGATCGCAACCGTTGAGGTATTTAAGCGGGTGCCCCGCCAAAATGCGATCCGCCTCGGCTACGACGACCCTGTCCATTACCAAACGGCCCTCGGCGACCGGGCGATTGCGGCACAAACGGGGCTCACCGGCCTTGCCATCTTTGTCCTTGCGAGAGTCCTGAGGATTGCTTGTCTCCAAGGACAGAACTCATCCGAAAAGGCCCGCGCCTATGCTCTTTGCAGTAAAGAGGCCGCCGACTTTTGGCAAAATACCCCTGGCAAGACCGTGCTTGCCGTAGCAGGGCTCCTTTTGGCCGCTTCCCTCTATGCCCACCGGAAAGGTTGGCTCGGGAAATTCCTTCACGACCCATCTTTGGGCTGGAGGCAGTCACGGCTCGAAACCCTATACTTAACGGCCGCTAAAGAGCTGAGAGAGCGCTCAAAAACCGCCCCCTCTTCGGCAGAGGACTTGGCCCTGCGCATCCAAAAAAATTCCGAACTGATCGAAGCCACTCTCCATGTCGAGCTGCAAATCCCGAAAAAGGAAGCCCAAAAACTTACGAATCATTTAAAAGCGGCCTGCCAAGAAGTTCTCGATCCAAATCCCATTTTTGAGAAGATGCCATGAGCCTATTAAAATTTTACGGTGCCCTTCCTCTCCTTTCGGCCACGTACGGGCTGACGAGCTTTGCCTACCAAAAAATGAAATATTGGATCCTCCCCAAACAGCCTGAATGGGACGAGAAGTTCGCCTGGCAGAATTTCAAGCTGATTTCCCAGTCCAAGCCGGAAGAGATCCAATACCGCGTATGTCCTAAGAACATCTCCAGGTTGTCCCCCTATCTTCATCAGGGTAATCTCGGCTTCGATACCAAGGCGGAATGCGACGCCGCCATCGGCAACACTATGCAACTCGCCGGGCTTGCTCTCGGAGCCGGAGCTTTCCTCCTCCCGGTCGCCCGCTATTTCACACGCTGCCTTTCTCAAGGAAGCCTCGGAGTTTGCGTAAAGAGCGGCATGGAAGATCTATTTTCTTTTTCGGGCTTGAGGCTTTTTGTCGGGGCTTACCTGATTTCCTCATTTGCCAATTTCATCATCTTTCCCGCGGTCGCGCCCCTGATCGCAGACCCCTTGCCTCAAGAGCGGTTCCGCCTGCTCGGCGTCGAATATGGGAAAATGCTCCAAGCTTTGCACGAGGTCCTCGATCTGCCGGCAGACAATCCCAAGTTTATCGAAACGGCAGAGCTTGCGAAACAATTCTTGCGCCTCTCTCCTCGCATCGAACAGGAACTTCACAGATCGGCCGCGATGGACACTCAGACGGCCAAAGACGTCTTACAGCTTCTCAAAAACGCCTGCCAACAGATCCTCGTCAAGCAAGCCTATCCAGCTTCTTCCAAATAGTCACCGATAAAGCGAGGATTCGATCTCCTCGAGGCTCTTGCCTTTTGTTTCCGGGATGATCCATTGGAAAAGGAAGAACGCTCCGATGGCGATCAGGGTATAAAGGCCAAAGGCTCCAGTACCTGTCCAGGAGGCGAGGAGACTCGGAAAGGTAAAGACGACGAGGAAGTTGCTCAGCCAGCTTAGGAACGTCATGAGCGCGATTCCATGGGCCCGGATGGCCAAAGGATAGATCTCAGAAACCAAGACCCAAGGGATCGGACCGAGTCCGAGAGAGTAGGAAAGTATAAAGAGAATCAGGCAAAGGACGGCAACGAAAAAATGGCTCGGAAAAATAAAGGTCGCCGTAAAGAAAAGAAGGCTTAAAGCCACTCCGCCTTGACTGATGAGGAGAAGGGTTCGTCTCCCCAACCGATCGATCAAAAATATGGAGATGACGGTGGCAACGGAGTTGAAGCAGCCTAAACCCAAAGTCGCTGCGATAGCGCCTTGCGTGCTTGCAAATCCCGCTTCTTGGAAGATTTTCGGTGCGAAATAGATGATCGCGTTGATGCCGCACCACTGCTGTAAAACGACGAGAAAGACGCCGATCAATACCCCTTTGCGGAAAATGGGAGAAAAAAGGTGCCTCCAACTCGAATCTTCCAGTTCATCCTTGTTCCGAGGCGGATCATCGCCCGTGTGGAGAGATTTCGCAGAGGCTGCTGCTTTTTTCTTAAGCCCTGATCCCATAAGCCACTTGGGGCTTTCAGGAATCGTAAACAAGAGCGCCGCCTGAAAAGCCGCTGGAATGGCGGTAAAAAACAGCATGAACCGCCAGTTTTCTGAACTCGTGAATCCCAAATTGATCGCATAGGCAATCAGTGTGCCGACCGTGACGGCCAGCTGAAAACAGCAGACGAACGCCCCCCGTCTTGCAGGCGGGGCGATTTCGGCTAGATAGAGCGGGCAACAAAGAGAGGTCATCCCCACCGCGATCCCGGTCATAAAGCGAAGGAAAAGAAGCAAAGGGAAACTGGAAATAAAAAGGATGGGGATGTTCGAGGCCACATACAAGACAGAGGAAAAGAAAAGCACCGCCCTTCTTCCGAACTTGTCGGCAAAATATCCGGTAGAAAGCGCTCCCAGCATGGCGCCTAAAATGATGATCGAGGCGGCAAGACCCTCAGATGTGGTCGTTAAGCTGAACTCTTTGACGATGAAAAGAAGCGCGCCCGCAATGACGCAAGTTGCATAGCTTTGCAGAAAGCCCGACAGGGCCGCCACGAACCCCGACCAGATCGCAAAAGTATGCCACTGCTTTGTCATCGTCATACCTCGAAATGAGCGACTTTTCGTTCTAGATGGACTGGGATCTCCACTTCGAGAAGAATATCGTTCTCATCATATTCCCTCGTGATGATTTTGCCATCCCTCATCACCTCGCTCAGAGAGGCGTATTGGCTTTGGGGAACGCGGAGGCGAACCTTCTTGCGCAGCAGCATGGTCTCACGGATCATGAGTTCCAGCAATCGATCGAACCCTGTTTGCTTCAGGGCGGAGATTTCGACCGTTTTGGGATATTTGAAGCGGAGACGGTCGATGTCGAGGCGGCTTTTGCATTGGTCGATCTTATTCAGCACCGTGATGATCGGCCGGCCCGCTGCTCCAAGCTCTTTCAAGATGCCAAGGACCGCCTCAGATTGTGCGGGAGCTACCGGATTGCTCGCATCGATCAGGTGCAGCAAAATATCGGCCCGGACCGCTTCTTCGAGGGTGCTCTTGAAGGCGGCGACGAGTTGGTGGGGAATTTTCCGGATGAACCCGACGGTGTCGATCAAGAGGATTGGCTGCTTGTTCGAGAGGAGGTATTTGCGGGTCGTCGTATCGAGAGTGGCAAAGAGCTTGTCTTCGACCAAGACCCCAGCATCGGTCAGGGCGTTCATCAGGGTCGATTTGCCGACGTTGGTATAGCCGATGATCGCAAATGTTGGAATGGCTGTCCTTTCCCTCTCCCGCCGCTGTGTTTGGCGATGTTTTATTACTTGTTCGAGCTCTTTTTGGATCTGGGTGATCTTGTGCTTTAAGATCTGCCGGTCGATCTCGATCTGCTTTTCCCCTTCCCCTTTCAGGTATCCGCCGCCAGCGCCGCCCATCCTTTGACGGCTCAAGTGGGTCCAAAGGCGCCGCAAACGGGGCATCTGGTAGCGGACGCTCGCGAGCTCGATCTGGAGCTTCGCTTCCTTCGTTTGCGCCCTTTGCGCAAAGACCCCAAGGATCAGCTCCGTCCTGTCGATGACAATTTTTTCTAAAATCTTTTCCAGGTTGCGCTGCTGCTGAGGAGAGATCTCATCGTCGAAAATGACGATATCGCACTTATGCTCTATGGCAAGCTGCCGGATCTCTTCCACCTTCCCTTTGCCGAAAAACGTCCCCGGGTTGAATTCCCGAATCGGCGCCGGGAGCTTGAGCACCGTTGAGAGACCAAACGTCCGCGTCAAATTCTCCAGTTCATCGAGCTGTTCGATCGTTTGGTCTTTAGCGTCCGCAGTCAAATAAGCCCCGACAAGGAGCGCCCTCTTTTCTTGGCTGCCGAGAATTTGGAGGCGTCCCTCCCGAACGATTGTTTCAGATTCCAAATTCGATCTCCAATCCATCGTAAGCTAATTGTACACCCGAGGGGAGTTTCCGGTTTACGCTCTCGTAGTCCACCTCATGGTTCATATGGGTGATCAGGGTCCTCTTGGCTCCCGCTCTTTTAGAAAAAGCTGCCGCCTCGTCCAAAGAAAACATCAGCTTGGCAGCCCCGTCCCGAAGGGCGCTGACGACCAAGGTGTGAGCGCCGGCAAGCGATTCAAAAATCTCCTCGGAGTAATCCTTGATGTCCGAAACATAGGCAAAATGGCCAATCCTGTACCCAGTGACTCTCATCTTTCCTTGAAAATAGCTGAAATAGCCGATCTTTTCCCCCAAAAAGTCGACCTCTCCCCTCTCTTTTGCCAAAATATGGAGATCGAGCTGGGCAGTCAATGATTCTTTAGGCCCCGCCGACTTGAAGAGGTAGTGGTAGCGGACCGCCAAGTCCTCGGCGCTTTCTTTGGAGAGAAGCAATGGCATAGCCTTCTTTTGCATTAAAAAATAGGTTCTAAGCTCGTCGATGCCGGAAATATGGTCGTAATGGGTGTGGGTCAGCAATACGCCATCGAGGCGGTTGATTTTGAACTTTAACGCCTGCTGGCGAAAATCGGGGCCGACGTCGATCAGGAGCGACTTTTGCCCGATCCGGATAAGCCCTGCCGGGCGGAGCCTCTTGTTGTAGGAAGAACTCGAAGAGCAAACGGCGCAGCTGCATCCGATGACGGGCACACCCGTCGAGGCGCCAGTTCCCAGAAACAAAAACTTCCCATGCATAGGAAGATATAATACGAAATTCCCCATAAACTGAGTCATTAAAAAGCTTCTGAAACGGATCAGCGAGAGAGAAAATTGCTAGCAAGGGCCAAAAAGCCTCTTTGCTAAAAGCTTCTGAAACGGATCAGCGCAGAGAAAAATCGGACAAGGTCGAGAGTTCGCAGAGGAAAAAAAAATTAGAGGCAGGACGGGACCCTGCCCTGAGTGAAGGAGTTTCCAACGGCTTTGGTATTTCAGGTATAAGGGCAAAAGCTTTGCAGCATCAATTGAGGTACATAAGTAGCAGGGACCTGGCATTTGAAATCGCCTTTCAAACCTGTCTGGCACTACACTTGAAATAAGGAATCCGATGATTTGTCATGAGATAAAAGGCTGAATCCACCTCCTTAACTCAGGGCAGGGTCCCGTCCTGCCTCTTAATTTTTTTTCTCTGCGGACTCTCGACCTTGTGCTATTTTTCTCTGCGCTGATCTTTTTCAGAAGCTTCAAGCAAAAGAGACTTTTTGGCCCTTGCCAGTATTTTTCCTCTCTCGCTGATCTTTTTCAGAAGACCACCTATCTCAGAACAAACTCGGGGTAGTACTCGAAGTGAGGGGATGAGTTTGCGATGCGGTAGAGCGGGTCGATGTCGATCTTGAGCCCTTGCTCGAATTTGGTTTGCAATTCGGGAGCCGTGAGGTAGTTCATATGCGGATTGCCCGTCCGGCCCACGACGTTGAGTGGAATATTCACCACTTTGGAGTGGTCGAAGTAAAGCCCGATCTCATGTTTGGAAATGTATTCTTTGGCCCAGCAAAACTCGAGGCTGTTCGGAGTCTTGTAGCGCATGTTTTCGAATGGCTCTTTTAAGATGTTCTTTTGAAAGAGGGTCATATCGACGCTATGGGGAAAATCCCAATCACAATTTCCGGCTTTAAGATTCCAGGCATAAATCCCTTTGCCAAGATCGACGCTTTTTGGCACCGGCTGGTCTTTGCCCACTTGGTACGAATAGGTGATATTGCACCCCAGTCGCAAGTAGAACCCGTAGGCTCCCGTTCTCGACATCGTTTCCATGCACGTTTTGAGATCCACAAAATCTTTAACGATCTGGTCGTCGGTGCCGAACATGACATACTCGCTGGATGAGTCGAAGAGGATTTTCAAAAGCAGGGGTTTAAAATCCTTTTTCGCCTCTTTTCCCTGGAACACGAAATGCACTTCGGGAAATTCCGCCGCAATCTTTTCGTAACTCTGCAGATATCTGGGTTCTCTCGCACGGCAAAGGACATGGATCTTCTCGAAACCGGTCATGTAGCGGTGGATCGACTCGAGGCAAGCGAAGAGTTGCAAAGGGCGGTCGCAGGAAAAGAGGACGATGTCTGCCCTCTCTTCAACATCCGAGCTCTTTGGAAATTCGGGCAAAGCCTGATAAGAAGAGAGCGGCTCGCTCGTCACTTCCCTGCAAGATCTCGCAAGGTTTGCGATGAAGAGGGGCTCGTTCAAGACGCGGTGCCTTCCCTGAGACATCTGGAGAAGCGGCCTGACGTAAGCCTCCTTGCCGAAAGTGAACCTGCCCTCCCTCACAAGATCGGCGAGGCGGACCTGCTTGAAAAGAGCCGAATAAAATGAGATGGGGATGTGAGGCTCCAAGTTCTCTAAATTCAATGGGCAATTCGTTTTTTCATAACTCGGGTAAAGGATGGGGCCCGAGGCGGTGAGCCAAACATCTGGATTTTGGTAAACGGCATTCAGGCGGCCCAATACTCTCGGATGGGCCAGCCAGTCCTTGACATCGAGAGGGATCGCGATCTCAAAGTCATGCAATGTCGCGGCCGCGCGGTAAAGGCAAGCGACGGCCCCAAGCCGCTCTGGATTCTGGATCAGGATCACTCTATGGTCTTGCTTGTTGTCCAAGACGAAAGATTGGACTTTTTCAAACGTCCCATCCTTGGAACCATCATCGATGAAAATGACGCGGAAGCGGTCGTACTCTTGTTCGAAGATCGATTTCAGCGTCCTTTCGCAAATCTTGCCGTTTTTGTAGGCGTAGACGATCAGAGCAAACGGCTTTTCTTCCGTCAGTGGGAAATCTCTCTCAGGATGGGGTATCTCATTGAAGACGACCTTCTCCTCTTTTTTCGCAACATGCCCTCCCCCCATCCAATATCCGAATAGAATCGCAGCCAAAATGGGTAGCAAGTAGAAAAATTTCGGTCTCATTCGAACCCGCCCGTCAGTGGCTCATGAGGCGGCAGCGACCGGATCTGCTTTTCACAAAATGCATGGAGCTCGCGGTCCTCCGTTTTCAAACTGTCCCTATTGCAAATATAGAGGACTTCTTGAAGGCATTGGGAGTGGCCATCGGCCATTTCAAGCAGCGGAAACATGAAGGCAAGATCCGCAGCGCCTTGAAAATACTCCCCTTTGTATTGCAAATCGGCATCGTCGATCTTTTTGAAGAGCCCTGCATAAAACGTCTTCAAATGAGTAGTAGAGAGCGGCTGGGAGCGGATCGGTTTGCCTTTTCCATCCAATGGCCTTGCTTTCCCAAGCTGATAGGTCGGATAGTCGCTAGCCTCTCCATAGGTCAGCCAAAGATCGGGATCGGCGTAATACTGGTTGAGACGGGCGATCACCCATTCATGCGCAAGCCAATCGTCTCCATGCAACACGGCTACGATCTCTTCATCGGGAAATCCTCTAATGGCCCTTGTCAGGCTGGCGAGCGTGCCGAGCGGCTTCTCGTTCTGATGGAATTGGATTTTCGTAAAAATAGGGCTGTCATAAATCAGGTCTCTTGCCAAATCGCCGCTCCCATCGTCGGAGGCGTCGTCGATATACAAAATCCGGAAATTTTCATAATTTTGCAAAAACACCGATTGGAGGGTTTTTTCCAAGTTAGCGCCATTGTTTCTTCCGACGATCACGATGCGAAAACTTCGATTTTCCAAAGGATAGGGTGTTGGGCGAAATTCCATGGTCCGAGGGTGATGATCGGAGGCGGCGGCGATCTTCGCGACAAAGAGCTGGGCCACCTTCCCGCGCGCCACGCCAAAGCCGGCGGTAAAACTCGCCGCAAGCAAAATGAAAAAAAGGAGAAGCCGTCTCATGCTATACTGCTCTCACCCAAAAAATGTGAATCTGCCGGCGTCAGCTTGGCAGCATATTTTTGGTCTTCACTTCGGACCGTGTCTATGAACACGCCCCTCGTTCCAGACACAAAAATCTGCGCCGCTTCCTTGGCATTTTTCACACTTTTTGAGCGGTCGCAGTATAAATTTTGATTTTTCACAAAAACACTAAAAGAATTCAAGAAAAAAGAAGTTCCCCGGCAAGGTCCTTGCCGAGCCAGGCATGATAGAGCAGTCCTCTCGAGCCAAGACCTGTGAACACCCAGGTTTTCGCATTGAGTCTTTCCAGAATCGGCCTATAGCCTTTTGGCCGAGCGATCCTCGCCCCAGCTCGGACCTCGACCACTTCGTACTCGCTGGCGGGCGGATAAATGCGAGCCGCTTTGCCAAGCAATTCTGAGATGGCAATTTTGTCGGGTGCCAGCGTTGTAAACCCATGCTCATACGTCGACCCGATTTGACAGAGGGAGGGATCCTCGGTCAAAGTGATATGCCCTTGCGAAACGACGCTGCATGGGAGTTTTTCCGGCCAGCGGCAAAGAAGCGTCTGCCCTTTCGTCACTTCCAGTGGCAGATGGGGCGCGAATTTGAGCGTCTCGAATCCGGCCGTCAAGACGATACGGTCGAACGCCCCTAAATCTTCCAGGGAGACAATCGATTCTTGAAGGAACCCAGCGCCGAGAGGTTGGCACGCCTTCCATAGCCCTTCCAAATAAAGGCGCGAATATACGGTCATCCCCCCCGGGATCCAAATCCCTGGCCCAAAAATCGGGTGCTCTTGCCAAACGGCCTCCGGGTCTTTTTCCGCGCGGAGAGCAAAATCCTTTTTTTGCTGAAGACTGAGGGCGGGGCGGAAAATCCCATCCCTCGAAGCAACAGGGCGCCCCAGAGCCTTTTCTGAGACAGCGAGAAGAGCGCGGGTTGCCTCCATCCCCTCCCCGGCTCCCCAGGAACGGAGGGCGCGGAGACCCGGAAACGGGTGCAAAAGCCCCGTGGAGATTCCGGACGCTCCACCACCGATTCCCTTAGGGTCGAAAAGCGTCGGCTGAACTTGCGAGCCGCAAAGATGCCAGCATGCGCTCAAACCCGCAAGCCCCGCTCCAACGATGGCGATTTTCATGACTTTATGTCGGATGGTTCGCGGCTTTTTGCTCCATAGATATCCGCCGGAGATGAGATCCCTTGCAAAAGCTGGTAGCTTTCCGCCGCGAAATTAAAGAAGAAAACGACGGCGGGGGCCAAGATGGCGCAAAAAGGGAGCATGATGAAGAACCACTCGAGGGCAACGGAGAGAGACCGCTCGCCGACCAAAAAGCTGACATCGGTCAAGAAGGCGGCAAAGCTCAAGAGGCCGGCGACAAAGCCAATGGGAACGAGGGCGACAAACAAAAGGATGAGGGCCGTAAAAAGCTTTCGGTTGAGGACATTCCACACCCTTTTGGCGAGCGGAATGTTTTTCAGGGGCTGCAGGGCTGCCGCAGGGGCCACGAAAAAAAGAAGCCCTAAATTGAAGATGCAGAGGAGGAGCGATCCGAAGATGAGCAGGAAGGGGCCAAAAGATAAGACGACGCTGAAAAAATCGCCGAGCACAGGAACTTCTTTCAAAAGGAAAAAGATGCCGAGGAGCGTCCAAAGGAAGAGATAAGCTAGGATCGGAACAAGCGACAAGTAGGAGATCCCGACAATCAGATCGACCGATCCCCCGATCAGCTTCCTGAAATCGAGCGCAAGGTTTTTCGCCTCGTGATGGTGCATACGGATGACAAGGACGCCGAGGGCAAGCAAAATCCCGGAGGAAAAGAGGATGGGGAAAAAGGCCAGGCTCATCGAAACCCATTCTCCCGACTCGAACGAGACAGCTTTGCAAAAAACCGAGAGGATCCCGCATAAGACGAGGACCGGAAAAGTGAGGGCAAGCTTTTTCCTAGAGGCCGAAAGGAGGATGGCGCGGTTGAAGGCTTTCTCGAGATCGTTCCAATGCATAGAGATTATTCTACAATGAGGATACTAGATACTATGCTATAATAGACCTAGAACAATCAAGGCTCAAAAAAAATGTATCCAGTCTGCCGAGAGACCCCTTGCTGCCCTCCTTGTTTAGGGGGCTCTAGAAAGCTCCTCCTCCCCGCCGCGGCTTTAGCAGCCGGACTCATGCTAGCTGCCGTGGGCATGTTCCGGGTGGATGGGGATCGGATCGTTTTACGGGATACTACTGAGGCCCTTGCATTCGTTCAGGACTTAGTCGACCTCATGGGCATCATCCTACCCAGGTAACTAAATATTTTCATAGTACGTTTTCAACGTTCTTATGGTGATCATGGCCCCTTCGATGGCATGGACTCCAATGGCAAGCCCGCTGAGGAGATGGCCCCATGGGTGATCCTTTGGGATGATTTTCGTCATTCGTCCTATTGAGGCCAAGGTACCGGCCACGGAAATGAGCGACCCAGCCAGGGCGGCGATTTTTCGAACGCGGGATCCGAGAGTAGGAGGCGCGGCGCGGACGGGCCTTGCGTCATAACGCATTTGCAGGCCTCGGCTTGCGATGTGATGAA